>NZ_NEIR01000019.1:0-107048 GCF_002112825.1 Pseudomonas sp. B5(2017) | reverse complement strand
CAGAATCGGCAGGCCGGAGCGTTCGCAGGCATTACAGGTGCCGTAGGTGTTGGGGATCTCTTCCTGCATGGCGATGTGGATGGCTTTGCTGATGCTCATCAGGAGTTCCTTTTCCAGTGATTTGACGCAACGGCCAAAACACTAGCGAGGAACGCCTTCGCGGGGGAGCAATGGGCTTCCTAAAACGTTGTAGGACTTTTCGCTTTAGTGCCCCTATAGGAGCGGCCTTGCGTCGCGACGGGCTGCGCAGCAGCCCCAGGATCTTGAATGCGATAAAGGCCTATTGCCCCAACATCTGCCGCACCAGCCACTGCCCCGCCGGCCCGAGCGCGCGCCGGCTCGACCACGCCACATCCATGTCAACCCGTCGCGGGTACCCGGCCACCTGCAGCTCCACCAGCCCACTGCCAAACCGAGCCACCAGGGCCCTGGGCAGTTCGGCCCAGCCGAACCCGCGCACGGCGAACTCCAGCAGGGTGAGGTAGTCCGGTGCCGACCAGGCTTGGCCACGACCGTGGTGCAAGCTGGGGGCATAGGTCTTGATATACAGCTGCCGGACGTTCTCCAGGTGCTGCGTCTTCACCTGGGGCAAAGCCGCCAGCGGATGCCCGCTGGCCACGTACACCCCAAACTCGGCCTGCTCGGGCAAGCGCGCAACGGCAACGTCCGCAGGGTAACTGGGCTGGGTGGCAAGAATGCCAACGTGTGCCAGGCCCTGCTGGATCAGTTCGATCACATCGGCATCTTCCGAGGGGCCGCAGCGCAGCTCGGTATGTGGGTAGTGCTGGGCGAAGCGGGCCATCACCGCGCCCTGGAAGGTCACGCTGTAGCTGTCCGACATCACCACCGAGACCAGAGCCTCGACGTTTTCCGCCAACCGCACCGCCAGGGCATCGAGCTGGGCGCTGGCATCGAGAATCGCCTCGACATGGCTCAGCACCTGCCGCCCAGCCTCGTTCAGCGTGGGGTGACGACCGCCACGCTCGAACAACGGGCAACCCACATCGGCCTCGAAATTGGCGATGGCGATGCTGATGGTGGACTGGCTTTTGCGCAACTTGCGCGCCGCAGCGGAAAACGAACCCAGCGATGCAGCTTCGACAAAGGCGACCAGGGCTTCGGGTGAGTAGCGCATGGTATTGATAAAACCGATGGTAGCTATGTCGCGAGTATCAGTTCTATCAAAGAAAATAGGAAGCACGACTCACGCAATTGATGGAATTTGCAATGAAAAACGTCTCTTTCACCGAACGCCTGGTTCACGCCGTCGGTTATGAAGTGTTCGCCGTGCTGCTGTGTGCGCCGCTGTTGTCCTGGGTCATGGGCAAGTCGCTGGCGACGGCGGGGGCGCTGGCGGTGACCCTGTCGGTGATCGCCATGCTGTGGAACATGGTCTACAACGCGCTGGTCGATCGCTACGTGCGGGTCGAGCGCATCCAGTGGAAGGCCAGCGCACGCTTTGTGCACGGCCTGGGCTTCGAAGCCGGGCTGGTGGTGTGGTGTCTGCCGGTGGCGGCGTGGATGCTGGAGATTTCGTTGCTGCAGGCGTTCATGGTGGAGTTGGGCTTCTTTGTGATCATCCTGCCCTACACCGTGCTGTACAACTGGGCCTTCGACAAAGCCCGGCACCTGCTGATGCAGCGTCGCTTTGCGTGAAAACTAACTGCCCTGCGCGGCCCCTCGATTTGTGCTTTGTGCGGATATCCTGGGGCCGCTTCGCAGCCCTTTCGCGACACAAGGCCGCTCCTACAGGGACGGCGCAGGTTTCAGGAGCGGCTTTAGCCGCGAACACCGGCGCAGCCGGTGCCATCAGCCAATAAAAAACGGGGCATGCCATCGCTGGCATGCCCCGTTTTTCAAACCGTTAAAGCGCCTCAGGCAACCTTGACGATCCAGCCAGCCGGTGCTTCCACGTCACCGCTCTGGATACCGGTCAGCTCGTTGTAGAGCTTCTGGGTAACCGGGCCGACCTTTTCCAGGTCGTGGAACACGTGCAGCTTGCCGTTGTACTCGATGCCGCCGATCGGGGTGATCACCGCAGCGGTACCGCAGGCGCCGGCTTCGATGAAGCGGTCCAGCTTGTTGATTTCCACATCGCCTTCGATCACTTTCAGGCCCAGGCGCGATTGCGCCAGTTCCATCAGCGACAGGCGGGTGATGCCTGGCAGCACCGAAGCCGATTTCGGGGTGACGAACTCGTTGTTGGCGGTGATGCCGAAGAAGTTGGCCGAACCGACTTCCTCGATCTTGGTGTGGGTCAGCGGGTCGAGGTAGATGGCGTCGGCGAAGTTGGCTTTCTTCGCTTCTGCACCCGGCTGCAGGCTGGCGGCGTAGTTGCCACCGACCTTGGCCGCGCCAGTGCCTTGCGGGGCTGCGCGGTCGAAGCTGGAGATCTGGAAGTTGTGCGGCTTCATGCCGCCCTTGAAGTACGAGCCAACCGGGATGGCGAAGATCGAGAAGATGAACTCGGGGGCGGTGCGCACGCCAATGTTGTCACCGGTGCCGATCACGAACGGACGCAGGTAGAGGGCGCCTTTACCATGCGGTGGCACGAACTTCTCGTTGGCCTTGACCACTTGCTTGCACGCCTCGATGAACACATCGGTCGGCACCTGCGGCATCAGCAGGCGGGCGCAGCTGCGCTGCATGCGGGCGGCGTTCTGGTCCGGGCGGAACAGGTTGATCGAACCGTCCTTGCAACGGTAGGCCTTGAGGCCTTCGAAGCACTGCTGGCCGTAGTGCAGGGCCGTGGAGCCTTCACTGATGTGCAGTACGTTGTCTTCGGTCAGGGTGCCCTTGTCCCACTCGCCATTGCGCCATACGGACAGGTAGCGTTTGTCGGTCTTGATGTAGTCGAAACCCAGCTTGTCCCAATTAATGCTTTCGTTGCTCATGACACCCTCATTGTCTTGCAAGTGCCCGATTGCTCGGGCTGCTGTTATATGCGCACCACGCCACCATAATACATCCGTGGCAGATCGGGAACGGCCAGTCACGAATTGATAGCCTGCAATGCATTCATTGCGGCTTCTACAAGTGCAGGTACTCGTCCAGCGCCAGCTGGTCGAGCAGTACCTGGTCGTGGGACGCCACCACCAGCGCCCCGCGAAACTGCCCGAGCATGTGTTCCAGTGCGGCCAGTGACGGCAGGTCCAGGTGGTTGCCGGGTTCGTCCAGCAGCAACAGGTCGAGCGGCCGTTCGCGGTACAGCACGGCGGCCAGTGCTGCCTTCATCCGCTCACCGCCGCTGAGCAGGCCGCTGGGCAGTTCGATGCGGGCGGCATCCAGGCCCAGTTGCGCCAGGCGGCTGCGCAAGTCGCCCTGGGCCAGTGTCGGGTTTGCCTGACGCAGGTGGTCGAGCACGCTGGTGTGGCCTGGTAGTGCGCTGCAGTGCTGGTCGAGCAGGGCGGTTTCACCACTGAGGCGCAGGCTGTCGGGCGGTGCTGGCAACTCACCGTTCATCAGCCTGAGCAGGGTGGACTTGCCACTGCCATTGGCGCCGACCAGACCCACCCGTTGGCCCAGGCACAAGCGCAGGTTCAGTGGTTTGCGTGTGCCGCGGGGCAGGTGCAGTGCCTGCAGGGCCAGCACTTCGCGGCCCGGATGACGCTGCGGCGTGGGTGCATGCAGGGTAATGGCGCTGTCCTGCTCGACTTCGCGAGCGGCGTCACGCACTTTGCCCTGCAGCGCCTGCCGGGCGTCGCGATGGTCGCGGCGCTGCTTGCCCGCAGTGGCCTGGCTGCGCTCCTGCTGGCGGTCGACCAGGATCTTGGCCTGGTTGGCGTGCCTGGCGTTGCGCCCGGCGCGGGCCTGATGACGTTCCAGGTCTTCGCGCTGGCGCTGCAGTTCGCGCGCCTGGCGTTGCTGCTCCTGTTTCAGCCGGGCAAGTTGCTGTTGGGCCTGCGCCGTCTGGCTGGCTTTCTGGGCCGAATAGAAGCTGTAGTTGCCGCCATAGGCCTGCAAGCCCAGGCTGGACAATTCGACGATGCGCGTCATGTGCGCGAGCAGGCTGCGATCATGGCTGATCACCAGCAAGCCCCGGTCCCAGGCTTCGATCATGCTCAGCAGTTGGGCGCGGGCGTTGCTGTCCAGGTGGTTGCTCGGTTCGTCGAGGATCAGGTAGTCCGCTTCGCTGAGCCAGGCGCCGACCAGCGCCACGCGCATGGCCTGGCCACCGCTCAGGCTGCGGGCGGGCTGGTGCCAGTCGAGCTGGCCCAGGCCGTGGCGTTGCAGGTGCCCCTGCAATTGCTCGCGGATATCCCAGCGTTCGCCGACGGTGTCGAAGTCACTGGGTGCGACGCTGCCTTGCTCGATGCGCTCCAGCGCAGCGAGCACCGCGCCCACCTGGGCCAGGTCGGCGACCGTGGCGCTGCGCTCGATCACCTGCTGGTCCAGAAGATGGATGCGCCCAAGGCGCCGACACTGGCCGCTGCTTGGTTCGCGCTGGCCGGCAAGTACTTGCCCGAGCAGGCTCTTGCCCACACCGTTGCGCCCGACCAGGCCGGTGCGGCGTTGGTCGAAGGTTTCGCTGAGGTCGGTAAATAACAGCCTGCCGTCAGGCAAGGCCAAGGAGACGCTGTCCAGCGTCAGGATCGACGTGTTCGTCATGCACAACTCCACAAATGCCGCGACATCTCCGGAGCGAACCGGAGGCTGAAGACTGGCCGTCGAAGGGACGGCGGCATCAATGGCGCATTGGACGAACACCTCGTGACAGGGGAATGCGTAGCCTAACGGATAGAGGCATCGTTGTCGCGGGAAAACAGATTCCGCGAGTGCGCCGCGGCCCCTGTAGGAGCGGCCTTGTGTCGCGATAGGGCTGCGAAGCAGCCCCAGCAATTTGTGCGTCTTTGCTGAAACCCTGGGGCTGCTTCGCAGCCCTATCGCGACACAAGGCCACTCCTACAAGAGCCAGGACCGCGCATGCCCCTGGATCAGCGCCCCCTCAAGCGCTTGCTCCAGTCGCCCCCGTGGCTCTGCTGGCAGGCCTCTTCACTGTCAAACCGCACATGCCAGGCCGGATGATCCAGCTGAATGCCGGCCTGTTCCAAAGCCAGGCCGGTCAGCGCCAGCATGCGTACCTTCGCGTCGCCCGCCACGGCGGCGGCCTTGTCGGCCTCTCGTTCGAACACCCAGGTAATACGCAGGCTGGCCGGAAAATCCTCGGGAGCCAGACGATGGGTAAGCCAGCTGAAACCGACGATCTCCGCCTTGGCGGTTTCGCAGGCTTCGGTCAGGCAAACCACCAGTTCACGCTCCAGGCGTGCCAAATCGCGCTTGTTCAAGGGTTCCACCGGGGGCCTCGCTGCTCAAAGCCACCACTGTAACGCAGTTGCGCCACTTGTTGTCGGCCAGCCCGACAGCAATGGTTGACCACCTGCCAGCCACTGCGTAGCCTTGCCACTTCGAGGTTCTTCGGCCAGGCCGAAGCTAAGACGGGAACGCGGTACAAGCCGCGGCTGCCCCCGCAACTGTAAGCACCGACAACGGATCGACACAGCCACTGCGCCCGCGCGCGGGAAGGCGTCATCCCGCCAGCCCGCTGCACCAGCGGGTACATGGAACGGTGCGAGCCAGGAGACCTGCCTCGTCACGTTTTCGACTTTCAACCGGGCGGGGTGATCCGGTGGCGAACAAGCCCGGCCGGTCTGGCCCGTGGCTGTCGTCCTGCATGCCCGCGCCAATCTGCCAAGGGCAATGCGACATGAAAACACTGGCCAAGCTCCCCGTCACCATCGTCACCGGCTTCCTCGGCTCGGGCAAGACTACCTTGCTGCGCCACATGCTCGACAACGCCCAGGGCCGCCGCATTGCGGTGATCGTCAACGAGTTCGGCGAACTGGGCATCGACGGCGAAATCCTCAAACAGTGCAGCATCGGTTGCACCGAAGAAGAAGCCACCGGCCGCGTCTACGAGCTGGCCAACGGCTGCCTGTGCTGCACCGTGCAGGAAGAGTTCTTCCCGGTGATGCGCGAGCTGGTGGCACGCCGTGGCGACCTGGACCATATCCTCATCGAAACCAGCGGCCTGGCCCTGCCCAAACCGCTGGTGCAAGCCTTCCAGTGGCCGGAAATCCGCAATGCCTGCACCGTCGACGCGGTGATCACGGTGGTCGATAGCCCTGCGGTGGCCGCCGGCACCTTCGCCGCCTACCCGGACCAGGTCGATGCCCAGCGCAAGCTCGACCCCAACCTGGACCACGAATCGCCACTGCACGAACTGTTCGCCGACCAGCTGGCCAGCGCCGACCTGGTGGTGCTGAACAAGGCCGACCTGATCGACGCCGAAGGCCTGGCCAAGGTACGCGCCGAGGTGGCCGAAGAACTGCCGCCGGCGGTCAAGGTGATCGAGGCCAGCAGCGGCAAGCTGCCGCTGGAGGTGCTGCTGGGCGTGGGCGCCGAATCCGAGGCGCACATCGATGGCCGCCGTACCCACCATGATTCGCATCATGACGGCGATGACCATGACGATCATGACCACGACGCCTTCGACTCCATCTCCATCGACCTGCCCGAAGCCGACGAAAGCCTGCTGCTCGACGCCCTGACCCAGCTGGTGGTGGAATTCGGCATCCTGCGCGCCAAAGGCTTCGCTGCCATCCCGGGCAAGCCGATGCGCCTGCTGGTACAAGGCGTGGGCACCCGTTTCGACAAGCACTTCGACCGCGCCTGGCGCGCCGACGAGCCGCGCATCACCCGCCTGGTGCTGATCGGCCAGGACCTCGACGCCGCCCAGCTGGAAGCGCGCCTGCGCCAGGCACTGGGCGCCTGACCCATGCACCTGCTGCGGACCCAGCCCGGCGGCTTCGTGCCGGATGACAGCATTGCCGACCTCGGCCAGACGCCCGCCGAACTGGTGATTCTCTGCAGCGGCGATTCGCACCTGGCATTGCTCGCCGATACCGCCGAGCAATTGCCCGAGGATTACCCCAGCCTGCGCCTGGCCAACCCGATGCAGGTACAGAACCATGCCTCGGTCGACCTGTACGTCGACCAGGTGCTGCGCCATGCCAAAGTCATCCTGGTGTCGCTGCACGGCGGCGTCGGCTACTGGCGCTATGGCGTCGAGCAACTGGTCGAGCTGGCTGGCCGTGGCGTGCAACTGATCCTGGTGCCGGGCGACGACCGCCCGGACCCGGAGCTGACCAGCCTGGGCAGTGTCAGCGGCGAGCAGGCCGAACGCCTCTGGCACTACCTGCGCCAGGGCGGCAAGGCCAATGCCATCAACCTGTTCAACTGCCTGGCCAGCCAGTGGCTGGGCCGCGACTATGCCTGGGACGAGCCGCAGCCTTTGCCGCGCACCGCCGTGTATCACCCGGCCAAGGGCAGCGCCACGCTGGAGGACTGGTACCCGCAGTGGCATCCCGAACAGCCGGTGGCGCCACTGCTGTTCTACCGCTCGCACCTGCAGGCGGCCAACACCGCGTTCATCGATGTGTTCTGTCAGCGCCTGCAGGCCGCCGGGCTCAACCCGTTGCCGATCGCCGTGGCCAGCCTCAAGGAAAGCGCCTGCCTGGAGCAGGTCGAAGCCTGGCTGGACGAGGTGGGTGCCGAAGTGCTGGTCAACACCACCGGCTTTGCCCTGTCCAGCCCCGAACGGCCCAACCTGCGCCCGTTCCGTCGCGACATCCCAGTGCTGCAGGCCATCTGCGCGCAAGACAACCAGCCCGGCTGGGAAGCCAGCGAGCAGGGCCTGGGGGCGCGTGACCTGGCCATGCACATTGCCTTGCCCGAACTGGACGGGCGCATCATCACCCGCCCGGTCAGTTTCAAGGACATGGCCTGGCGCAGCGAGCGCAGCCAGTCCGACGTGGTCTGCTACCGCGCCCACCCCGAGCGCATGGACTTTGTCGCCGAACTGGCCCGCCGCTGGGTCGAACTGGCGCGCCTGCCGAATGCGCAAAAGCGCGTGGCCCTGGTGCTGGCCAACTACCCGACCCGGGATGGCCGCATTGGCAACGGCGTTGGCCTGGACACGCCAGCGGCGGCGCTGAGCATCCTCAAGGCCCTGCAGGCCGAAGGCTATCCGCTGGCCGACTTGCCGGGCAGCGGCACGCAACTGATCCACCAGTTGCTCGGCGGCGTGACCAACGACCTCGACCATCTGGACTTGCGCCCCTGCGCGCAGAGCCTGAGCCTGGCCGACTACCAGGCCGCCTTCGAGCGCCTGCCCGAGGCCAACCGCCAGGCCGTGCTGGAACGCTGGGGGCCACCGCAGCAGGACCCGATGTACCGCAGTGGCCGGCTGATGGTGGCCGGCCTGCGCTTTGGCTTGACCTTCGTCGGCATTCAGCCGGCGCGGGGCTACCAGGTGGACCCCAGCGCGGTGTACCACGACCCGGACCTTGTGCCGCCGCACGGCTACCTGGCGTTTCACTTCTGGCTGCGCCATGCCTTTGCCGCCGACGCGGTGATCCACGTCGGCAAGCACGGCAACCTCGAATGGCTGCCCGGCAAGGGCGTCGGGTTGTCGGCGCAGTGCTGGCCGGACGCCTTGCTCGGCCCGCTGCCGAACATCTACCCGTTCATCGTCAACGACCCGGGCGAGGGTGCCCAGGCCAAGCGCCGCACCCAGGCGGTGATCATCGACCACCTGATGCCGCCGCTGACCCGTGCCGAAACCTATGGCCCGTTGCGCCACCTGGAGCAATTGGCCGACGAGTTCTACGAAGCACAGCTGCTCGACCCGCGGCGCGCCCGCGAGTTGCAACGCGACATTCTCGAACTGGTCAAGGCCAACCACATCGACCGCGAACTGCAACTGGAAGGCCAACTGGACGATGCCGCCGTGTGGCTACCGCGCCTGGACACCTACCTGTGCGACCTGAAGGAATCGCAGATTCGCGATGGCCTGCATGTGTTCGGCCAGTCCCCGGAAGGGCGGCTGCGCCTGGATACCCTGCTGGCGCTGTTGCGGGTCGAGCGTGGCGACGGTCGCGGCGGCAATGCCAGCCTGCTGCGGGCTTTGGCCAAGGCGCTGGTGCCGGGTTTCGACCCGCTCGATTGCGAGCTCGGGCAGCCGTGGCAGGGCGCACGCCCCGAGCAGTTGCAGGCCATGAGCAGCGAACCCTGGCGCACCTGTGGCGATACCCGCGAACGCCTCGAACTGTTGGCGCTGCAGGTAATCGACCAGGCGCTGGGCGGCACCGCACAGTTACCAGCCCATAGCGAATGGCAGCCGGTGCACGATGTGGTGCAGGCGCTGCGCGAAGCGGTGGCACCCAGCCTGGATGCCTGCGGCAGCGCCGAAATGAATGGCCTGCTGGCGGCGCTGGCCGGGCGTTTCGTGCCCGCTGGCCCCAGCGGTGCGCCCAGCCGTGGGCGCCTGGACGTGCTGCCCACCGGTCGCAACTTCTATACCGTGGATGTGCGCAACCTGCCCACCACCACCGCCTGGCGCCTGGGCTTCGCCTCGGCCAACCTGATCCTCGAGCGCCACCTGCAGGACCACGGCGATCACCTGCGCCAACTCGGCCTTTCGGTGTGGGGCACGGCTACCATGCGTACCGGTGGCGACGACATCGCCCAGGCCATGGCGCTGATGGGCGTGCGACCGGTGTGGGCCACCGGCAGCCAGCGGGTCGACGATTTCGAGATCCTGCCGCTCAGCCTGCTCGACCGCCCGCGGGTGGACGTGACCTTGCGCGTTTCCGGCTTTTTCCGAGATGCCTTCGGCAACCTCATCCGCCTGTTCGATGCCGCAGTGCAGGCGGTGGCCGCGCTGGACGAACCCGACGATCTCAACCCACTGGCCGCCCGCGTGCGTAGCGAGCGCGCCGCGCTGCAGGCGCAGGGCGTGGACGCCGAGCAGGCCGCGCGCCAGGCTGGCTGGCGGGTGTTCGGTGCCAAGCCCGGGGCCTACGGCGCCGGGGTGCAGAACGCCATCGACGGGCGCCTGTGGCACAGCCGCGACGACCTGGCCGAGGTCTACCTCAACCACGGCGGCTATGCCTACGGCGCCAGCGACGACGGTACCCCGGCGCGCGCCCAGTTCGCCCAGCGCCTGGCCAAGGTGCAGGCGGTGCTGCAGAACCAGGACAACCACGAACACGACCTGCTCGATTCCAACGACTACTACCAGTTCCAGGGTGGCATGCTGGCGGCGTCGGAAACCTTGTCCGGTGCGGCAGTGGCCAGTTACCACGGCGACCACAGCCAGGCCGACCGGCCGCGCATCCGCACCCTCAAGGAAGAGCTGAACCGGGTCATCCGCGCCCGGGCGCTGAACCCGAAGTGGATCGACGGGGTCAAGCGCCATGGCTACAAAGGCGCCTTCGAGATGGCGGCGACGGTCGACAACCTGTTTGCCTTCGACGCCACCACGCAGCTGATCGACGACCATCATTACCAGGCGCTGGCCGATGCCTACGTGCTCGACCCGGCGACCCGCGACTTCATGCGCGAGCACAACCCCGAGGCCCTGCGCGACCTTACCGAGCGTTTGCTGGAGGCCCAGCAGCGCGGCCTGTGGCAGGCGCCTGGCGACTACCGCGAAGCCCTCGAGGAACAACTGCTCGACGGCGAGGAACAGGCTTGAAATGAGTGAACCCGTGCAATTTCCACTGGCAGCCGTGGTCGGTGCCGACGACCTGAAACTGGCGCTGTGCCTGACCGCGATCGACCCGAAGATCGGCGGCGTGCTGATCGAGGGGCCGCGTGGCATGGCCAAGAGCACCCTGGCCCGTGGCTTGGCCGACCTGCTCGGCGAGGGCCCGTTCGTCACCCTGCCACTGGGCGCCAGCGAAGAACGGTTGGTCGGCACCCTCGACCTGGATGCCGCGCTGGGGCAGGGCAAGGCGCAGTTTTCCCCGGGGGTGCTGGCCCAGGCCGATGGCGGCGTGCTGTATGTCGATGAGGTCAACCTGCTGCCCGATACCCTGGTCGACCTGCTGCTCGATGTGGCGGCCAGTGGCACCAACCGCATCGAGCGCGACGGCATCTCGCACCGGCACAGTGCCCGCTTCGTACTGATCGGCACCATGAACCCGGAGGAGGGCGAACTGCGCCCGCAGTTGCTCGACCGCTTTGGTCTCAACGTGGCCCTGGAAGGCTTGCCCGAGCCTGAAGCGCGCCAGCAGATCATTCGCCGCCGCCTGGCCTTCGACAGCGACCCGCAGGCGTTCTGCACGCAATGGGCCGAGGCCCAGGCGCAATTGCGCGAGCGCTGCCAGGCGGCGCGCCAGGCCCTGGCCGGCATTGCCCTGGACGACCAGGCGCTGGCCTGGATCACCGAACGCTGCTACGCCGCCGGGGTCGACGGCCTGCGCGCCGACCTGGTCTGGCTGCGCGCCGCCCGCGCCCACTGTGCCTGGCGCGGTGGCGAGGCCATCGAAGAGGCCGATGTCGATGCAGTGGCCGAGTTCGCCTTGCGCCATCGCCGCCGCGTTGCGCCCCAGGCCAACCCCCCTGCGGCACCGCAGCAGCCTGAGCAACAACCCGATCGGCAAGGCGCAGGCAACCCTGGCGAACAGGGCGGGCAGGGCGACTGGGGCGCGATGGCGGCGCAGCCAGTGGCCAGCGGCGCCCGCCGCGAGGTGCCGAACTGGGCAAAAAAGCCCTGAGCATCCCCCAGCTACCTGCCAAAGGGGCGGATGCCAAAGCAGGCGCAGGCAAGCAGTACGGTGCCAGCCGAGGCCGGGCGCGCAGTGCCGCGGCCGGTCGGGTGGCCTGGCTGCCGACCCTGCTCAAGGGCCGGCCACGCCAGCGCCAGGACCTGTGCTGGCAGCAACGCCAGGCCAAGCCCGCAGAACTGTGGCTGGTAATCGTCGATGCGTCGGCCTCGACCCGCCGCCACCAGGCGTTGGCACAAACCAAAGGGCTGCTGGCGGCGCTGTTCGATCAGGCCTACCGCCAGCGTGCCCGGCTGGCCCTGCTTACCGCCAGCGGGCGCACGCCGCAGTGGCAGCGCCACGGCCTGAAGGCCTCGGCCGCTTTGCAACCCTGGCTGCAAGCCTTGGGTGCCGGTGGCGGCACGCCGTTGATCGCAGCACTGGAACAGGCTCGGCACTGGTTGCAGGCGCGGCAACGGGCCCACCCTGAAGAAGCATTGCGCTGCCTGGTGTTTACCGACGGTCGCCTGCAGCACTGGAATGCCGTGCAGCCAATGCCGTGTGCCACTTTGCTGGTGGATATGGAACTGGCGCCGGTGCGCCTGGGTCGTGCGCAGCGTCTGGCGCAACAACTTCAGGCTGATTACCAGCACCTGCAACAGTTCAGGTTGGTGGATTGAAAAAGTATCGATGCGACACTATGCCGCAATAAGAAAAGTTGCCAGAACAGCAACCCGGAAGTTGTACAAGTGCGTGGCGGTGCACGCACTTGGTTTGCCGGCCGATATTACTTCGGCATCGACCACGGTTGCAGGTCGTAACCTTTTTCGCACAGTTCGGCGCGCACTTCCTCGATCAGGCTGGCCCACTGGGCCGGGTCGGAGTAGATACGCGAGGACACTTGCTTGCTGCCGATGCGGGTGCTGGTCCGGTCGATCACTGCCAGGCTCAGTTCACCAGTACCGTTGGGTGCATCCCAGGCTACGCACTGGAAAGGTTCGAAGGCGTGGTCGGCAATCAGCAGTGCTTCGTTGACACGGAGCGGGGCATTCATGGTTCGGTCTCTCTATGGTCCCAAACATCCAGGTAAGTCCGCGTTGCTTCAAAGTCGCCTCGGTTATCGCGAAGTGCAGCGCGGGGTTATGTGTACTGATGCTCGTTGTCCGGGGGCGAGTCACACATTGGGTGTAAAAAATTTGCCAGGTTCGAATCCGTTCTTGCCCATGCCGCCATGTGATGTCGATAAAGTGCGAAAATTCCCGTCACTGATTGTAAAAAAATGATTCGGCAGACAGACGGTACTGGGAACCGTCAACTTCGTTGCTACTGTTAATCGGGCGCCACAACTTACTGTTTTATTTCACAAAACCGAAAACTGGCGCCAAGGATCGGTCATGCAGCAGCCTGCCGCTCTACGCCGTTTGCTCATCGTCGACCCCTGCGATGACTGCCACCGTTTGTTGCCTGGATTGCGCAGCGCAGGCTGGGATGTGGAAAGCTGCATGCTTGGTGCCGCGCTGGATCATCCTTGCGATGTGGGCCTGTTGCGCTTGCAGGCGTCGCACCTCAGGCGCCCGGACGGGGTCAAGGACTTGATCAAGCGCAGCAACACCGAATGGATTGCCGTGCTCAGCGCCGAACAGTTGCGCATGCCGGCCGTCGGCGATTTCGTTTGTGAATGGTTCTTCGACTTCCACACCTTGCCGTTCGACGTTTCCCGAGTGCAGGTCACCCTGGGCCGGGCCTTCGGCATGGCACGCCTGCGTGGCAAAGGGCTGGCGAGGGTGGATGAAACCAGCCACGAGCTGCTCGGTGACAGCCGCCCGATCCGCGAGTTGCGCAAGCTGCTGGGCAAGCTGGCGCCTACTGAATCGCCGGTGCTGATCCGCGGTGAAAGCGGTACCGGCAAGGAGCTGGTGGCCCGCACCCTGCACCGTCAGTCGCAACGCAGCGAGCAGCCGTTCATTGCCATCAACTGCGGGGCGATCCCCGAGCACCTGATCCAGTCGGAACTGTTCGGCCATGAGAAGGGCGCCTTCACCGGTGCTCATCAGCGCAAGGCCGGGCGCATCGAAGCGGCCCATGGTGGCACGTTGTTCCTCGACGAAATTGGCGACCTGCCGCTGGAGTTGCAGGCCAACTTGCTGCGTTTTCTGCAGGAAAAGCACATTGAACGCGTGGGGGGCAGCCAGCCGATCCCGGTGGATGTGCGGGTGCTGGCGGCTACCCACGTGGACCTGGAAAGGGCCATCGAGCAAGGGCGCTTTCGCGAAGACCTGTATTACCGCCTGAACGTGTTGCAGGTAGTGACTGCGCCTTTGCGCGACCGGCATGGCGACCTGTCGATGCTGGCCAGCCATTTTGCCCATTTCTACAGCCTGGAAACCGGGCGTCGACCGCGTTCGTTCAGCGACCATGCGCTGGCGGCCATGGGCCGGCATGACTGGCCGGGCAATGTTCGCGAGTTGGCCAACCGTGTGCGGCGCGGGTTGGTGCTGGCCGAAGGTCGGCAAATCGAGGCGCAGGACCTGGGATTGCAGACCCTTGACCAGATGCAGCAACCGCTGGGTACGCTGGAGGAGTACAAGCACCGGGCCGAGCGCCAGGCGCTGTGCGATGTACTCAGCCGGCACAGTAACAACCTGAGTGTGGCGGCCAAGGTGCTAGGTATATCGCGGCCGACTTTCTATCGGTTGCTGCACAAGCATCAGATTCGCTGAGTAGCAGCGTAAAAGGTCATGCGGTCCCTGTGGGAGCGGGCATGCCCGCGAAGCAGGCGCCGCGGTGGATGGCACCGGCTACGCCGGTGTTCGCGGGTAAACCCGCTCCTACACCGACCGTGCAGGCTTCGAGGTTTTGAGCAAGGCCATTGCCTCTACAGGCATGGCGCCAGCCCCGGGACTTTGCGCGATCCCTGTGGGAGCGGGTTCACCCGCGAAGCAGGCGCCGCGGTGGATGGCACCGGCTATGCCGGTGTTCGCGGGTAAACCCGCTCCCACACTGACCGTGCAGGCTTCAAGGTCCTCTACAGGCAGGGCGCCAAGCCCGGGCCCTGCGCGATCCCTGTAGGAGCGGCCTTGTGTCGCGATCGGGCGCGAAGCGGCCGCCAAACCTGCATCCCGTATCTCCAGGACACACGGCAGCGCCTGAATTGCGGCCGCTGCGCGCCCGATCGCGACACAAGGCCGCTCCTACACCGGACAGGTTTCACAATTATTAACAAAGCATCAAATGAGACAAAATTGACTCAATTTACCTTCGCCAATATCATTCGGGCCGTTTTTCCATCTAAAGCTCGGGTGAATCATGAGCAACTTGCGTGCAATAGGAATGGCCAGCTGCCTGGCGGCAGCAGTCGCGCTGGCCGGTTGCGGCGAAGCGGAAGCGCCGCCGTCTGCGGCCCAAAGCGCCTTTCCGGTGCAGACCGTGACGGTCGCCAGCGAACCCCTGACCCTGGCGGCAACCCTGCCGGGCCGGGTCGAACCCATGCGTGTCGCCGAGGTGCGCGCCCGGGTGGCCGGCATCGTCCTGCACAAGCGTTTTGAAGAGGGCGCCGACGTCAAGGCCGGCGATGTGCTGTTCCAGATCGACCCTGCGCCATTCAAGGCCGCGCTGGCACGCGCCGAAGCCGACCTGGCCAAAGCCCGGTCGGTAATGCTCGAAGCCCAGGCGCGGGTGCGCCGCTACGAACCATTGGTGAAAATCGAGGCGGTCAGCCAGCAGGATTTCGACACCGCCAGCGCCGAGCTGCGCAGCGGCCAGGCCGCGGTGCGTTCGGCCCAGGCCGATGTCGAGACCGCGCGCCTGAACCTGGGCTATGCCACGGTCAAGGCGCCGATCTCTGGCCGCATCGGCCGCGCACTGGTCACCGAAGGTGCACTGGTAGGGCAGGGTGACGCCACGCTGATGGCGCGTATCCAGCAGCTCGACCCGATCTACGTCGATTTCACCCAGTCCGCCGCCGATGCCTTGCGCCTGCGCCAGGCACTTAAGGACGGCGCGCTGGCGGCCGATGACCAGCAGGCCCTGACGGCCCAGGTGGAAGGCACCGACTATGAGCGCCCGGGCGCGCTGATGTTCACCGACGTCGCGGTCGACCGCGGTACCGGCCAGGTCACCCTGCGTGGCCGCTTCGACAACGCCGACGGCATCCTGCTGCCGGGCATGTACGTGCGCGTGCGCACCCCGCAAGGCACCGACAACCAAGCCATCCTCGTCCCGCAGCGCGCCATCCAGCGCGGCAGCGACGGTGAAGCGCGGGTGATGCTGGTGGGCATTGGCGGGGTTGCCGAGACGCGCAGCGTGCGCACCGGTGCCATGCACGGTGCCCGCTGGCAGGTGACCGAGGGCCTGCGCCCAGGTGACCAGGTGATCGTTGGCAGCCCTGCCGGCCTGGCCCCGGGCATGCCGGTGGCACCGGCCCCGGCGCAACAAGCCGCGGCGCGTTGAGGCGAGGGTTACGAGATGTCCAAGTTCTTCATCAAGCGGCCGAACTTCGCCTGGGTCGTGGCGTTGTTCATTTCCCTGGCCGGCCTGCTGGTAATTCCCGCGCTGCCGGTAGCCCAGTACCCCAACGTGGCTCCGCCACAGATCACCATCACCGCCACCTACCCGGGCGCTTCGGCCAAGGTGCTGGTGGAATCGGTGACCAGCATCATCGAAGAGTCGCTCAACGGCGCCAAGAACCTGCTGTACTTCGAGTCCACCAACAACTCCAACGGCATGGCCGAGGTGGTGGTCACCTTCGAACCAGGCACCGACCCGGAGCTGGCCCAGGTCGATGTGCAGAACCGCCTGAAAAAGGCCGAGGCGCGCATGCCGCAGGCGGTGATTACCCAGGGTATCCAGGTCGAGCAGACCAGTGCCGGCTTCCTGCTGATCTACGCCCTCAGCTACAAGGACGGCGCCGGCCAGGCCGATACCACGGCGCTGGGCGACTATGCCGCTCGCAATATCAACAACGAGCTGCGCCGGGTCCCGGGCGTGGGCAAGTTGCAGTTCTTCTCGTCGGAAGCTGCCATGCGGGTGTGGGTAGACCCACAGAAGCTGGTCGGCTACGGGCTGTCGATCGATGACGTGAGCAACGCCATCCGTGGCCAGAACGTGCAGGTGCCGGCTGGCAGCTTCGGCAGTGCGCCCGGCAGCAGCCAGCAAGAGCTGACCGCTACCCTGGCGGTGCAAGGCACCTTGGACGACCCACAGGCGTTCGGCCGCGTGGTGCTGCGCGCCAACCCGGACGGTTCGCTGGTGCGCCTGGCCGATGTCGCACGCCTGGAAGTGGGCATGGAAAGCTACAACTTCTCCTCGCGCCTGGACGGCAAGCCTGCGGTGGCCGGTGCGGTGCAGCTGGCGCCGGGCGCCAATGCGCTGAAAACCGCCGAGCTGGTCAAGCAGCGCCTGGCCGAGCTGAGCGAGTTCTTCCCCGAAGGCGTCGAGTACTCGGTGCCGTACGACACCTCGCGCTTCGTCGACGTGGCCATCGAAAAGGTCATCCACACCCTGCTCGAAGCCATGGTGCTGGTGTTCCTGGTGATGTTCCTGTTCCTGCAGAACATCCGCTACACGCTGATTCCGTCGATCGTGGTGCCGGTGTGCCTGCTGGGCACGCTGATGGTGATGAAGCTGATGGGCTTCTCGGTGAACATGATGACCATGTTCGGCATGGTGCTGGCCATCGGCATCCTGGTCGACGACGCCATCGTGGTGGTGGAGAACGTCGAGCGGATCATGGCCGAGGAGGGCCTGTCGCCGGCCGATGCCACGGTCAAGGCCATGGGCCAGGTGTCTGGCGCGATCATCGGCATCACCCTGGTGCTGTCGGCGGTGTTCATGCCACTGGCGTTCATGTCGGGTTCGGTAGGGGTGATCTACCAGCAGTTTTCCCTGTCGCTGGCGGTGTCGATCCTGTTCTCGGGCTTCCTCGCACTTACCTTCACCCCGGCCCTGTGCGCCACGCTGCTCAAGCCGGTGGCCCCTGGGCACCATGAAAAACGCGGCTTCTTCGGCGCCTTCAACCGCGGCTTCGCGCGGCTGACCGAGCGCTATTCGGTAATGAACAATACCCTGGTGCGCCGTGCCGGCCGCTACATGCTGGTGTATGCCGGCATCCTGGCGATGCTGGGCTACTTCTACCTGCGTTTGCCGGAATCATTCGTGCCGGTGGAAGACCAGGGCTACGCCATTGTCGACGTGCAGCTGCCGCCGGGCGCCAGCCGTGTGCGTACCGATGCTACCGGGCAGGCCCTGGAGCAGTACCTGATGTCGCGTGAAGCCCTGGCCTCGGCGTTCATGGTCAGTGGCTTCAGTTTCTCCGGCATGGGCGAAAACGCCGCGCTGGCGTTCCCTACCTACAAGGACTGGTCGGTGCGCGGCGCCGAGCAATCGGTGGATGCCGAAACCCAGGCGATCAACGCGCAGTTCGCCGGCTACGGCGATGGCGCGATCATGGCGGTAAACCCGCCACCGATCGATGGCCTGGGCAACGCCGGTGGTTTCGCCCTGCGCCTGCTCGACCGTGGCGGCCTGGGCCGTGAGGCCTTGCTGGCAGCGCGCGACCAGATCCTGGGCCAGGCCAACGGCAACCCGATCATCCTCTACGCGATGATGGAAGGGCTGGCCGAGGCGCCGCAGCTGCGGGTCGACATCGACCGGGAAAAGGCCCGCGCCCTGGGCGTGACCTTCGAGACCATCAACAACACCCTGGCCACCGCCTTTGGTTCGGCGGTGATCAACGACTTCACCAACGCCGGCCGGCAACAGCGGGTGGTGGTGCAGGCCGAGCAGGGCGAGCGCATGACCCCGGAAAGCGTGCTGCGCCTGTACGCGCCGAATGCCGATGGCCAGCAGGTGCCGTTCAGTGCCTTCGTCACCACCCGCTGGGAGGAAGGGCCGGTACAGATCGTGCGCTACAACGGCTACCCGTCGATGCGTATTTCCGGTGATGCCGCGCCTGGCTACAGCACTGGCCAGGCGATGGCCGAGATGGAGCGCCTGGTCAGCGAGCTGCCGCCGGGGATCGGCTACGCCTGGACCGGCCTTTCGTACCAGGAAAAGGTCTCCAGCGGCCAGGCCGGAAGCCTGTTCGCCCTGGCCATCCTGGTGGTGTTCCTGCTGCTGGTGGCGTTGTACGAAAGCTGGGCGATCCCGCTGACGGTGATGCTCATCGTACCGATCGGCGCACTGGGTGCGGTGTTGGCGGTGATGGTCACCGGCATGCCCAACGACGTGTACTTCAAGGTTGGCCTGATCACCATCATCGGCCTGGCGGCGAAGAATGCCATCCTGATCGTCGAGTTCGCCAAGGAACTGTGGGAGAAGGGTTACAGCCTGCGTGACGCCGCCATCGAGGCCGCACGCCTGCGCTTCCGGCCGATCGTGATGACCTCCATGGCGTTCATCCTCGGCGTGGTGCCCCTGGCCATCGCCAGCGGTGCCGGTGCGGCCAGCCAGCGGGCGATCGGCACCGGGGTGATCGGCGGCATGCTCAGCGCCACCTTGCTGGGTGTGGTGTTCGTACCGATCTGTTTTGTCTGGGTGCTGTCGCTGCTCAAGCGCAAGCCAGCGCCACAAGCCCAAGCCGTCGAGGTGCCGGAGTGATGGTCATGCGTAATCTGTTTGTGCCCTTCACCCTGGCGTTGCTGGCCAGCGGCTGCTCCCTGGCGCCGACCTACCAGCGCCCCGAGGCGCCAGTCGCCAGCCAGTGGAACGATGCCGCCAGCCACGGGCAACAGGTGGACCAGCTGGGCTGGCAGGCGTTCATCGTCGACCCGGTGTTGCGCCAGCTGGTGAGCACGGCGCTGGACAACAACCGCTCGCTGCGCCAGACCTTGCTGGATATCGACCAGGCACGAGCGCAGTACCGCATCCAGCGTGCCGACCGCGTGCCGGGGCTGAACGCCGCGGCTTCCGCCAACCGCCAGCACCAGCCCGCCGGGCTGTCCGTCGATGGCCGTGAAGGCGTTGCCAGCAGCTACCAGGTCGGCCTGTCGTTGCCTGAGTACGAGGTGGACCTGTTCGGCCGGGTGAAGAGCCTGAGCGATGCGGCCCTGGAGCAGTACCTGGCCACCGAAGAGGCTGGGCGCGCCGCGCGCATTGCCCTGATCGCCGAAGTGAGCCAGGCCTACCTGAGCCTGGACGGCAGCGAGCGGCGCCTGGCCCTGACCCGGCAGACCCTGGCCAGCCGCGAGGACTCGCTGGCCCTGATCGGCCAGCGTCGCGCCGCCGGTACGGCCACGGCGCTGGACCATCAGGAGGCGCTCGGCCTGGTCGAGCAGTCCCGTGCCGAGCTGGAGAACAATCTGCGCCAACAGCGCCAGGCCTGCAACGCGCTGGTGCTGCTGGTGGGCAACAGCGAGGCGACCAAGGCCCTGCCGGCCGAACGCCAGGCGGCGCCCAGCGTGCTGCAGGACATTGCCCCTGGCGCGCCGTCGGCGCTGCTTGAACGGCGCCCGGACATCCTCGCCGCCGAGCACCGTTTGCGAGCGCGCAATGCCGATATTGGCGCGGCGCGGGCGGCATTCTTCCCGCGCATCAGCCTGACCGGCAGTTTTGGCACGTCGAGTACCCAGGTATCCGGCCTGTTCGATGGCGGTTCGCGCAGCTGGAGCTTCATGCCGCAGTTGTCATTGCCAATCTTCGATGCCGGGCGCAACCGGGCCGGGCTGAGCCTGGCCGAGGCGCGCAAGGACTCGGCGGTGGCGGCTTATGAGGGGACGGTCCAGCAGGCGTTTCGTGAGGTGGCCGATGCCCTGGCGGCTACCGATACCTTGCGGCGTGAGGAAATCGCCCGTCGGGCCCTGGCCGATACCAGCCGGGCAACGGTGGCCCTGGCCAAGGCGCGTTATGAAGGCGGGATAGACAGCCACCTGCGCTACCTGGATGCGCAGCGTAGCGATTTTGTGAATGAAGCGGCGTACATCGAGGCAAGTACGCAGCGGCAGTTGGCGCTGGTGGATCTGTTCCGCGCCCTGGGCGGCGGATGGCCGGCGCGCGGCTGAGAAAGGCTCCTTTGGTTGGGTGATCCAACCGCTTTGGCCCCTGGGACTTGTGCCCAGGGGCCTTTTTTACAAGTGATCACAAGGGGGACGCCGTCGATGTAGGAGCGGCCTTGTGTCGCGAAAGGGCCGCAAAGCGGCCCCGGCAATATCTGCGGCGAAGCTGAAAACCTGGGGGTGCTTCGCACCCCGTCGCGACACAAAGCCGCTCCTACAGGGACCGCTTTCAGGGCCTGGCCAGTGCCCCCTGCAGGAACAGTTGCTCCAGCGCCTGCGCCGAATTGGCACTGGCCGCACGCCCACGCCGTTCGGCATCGGCCATGCCGTAGATCTGGGTGATGAACATCTCGGTGAACACCGCCGCGCTGATGTCGATGCGCAACACGCCCATCTGCTGCGCACGCAGGAAAAACGCATCCATCGCCTGGGTGTAGGCCAGCCAGCGGCGGTCTTCGTTGTCGTTCAGCAGGGTGTCGGGACGGTACTGGAACATCAGGAACACCAGCATCTCGCGGTGCTTGAGGTGCTCGGAAATCAGGTGACGCACGGCGGCCAGGGGTTCGGCCGTGTGCAAGGCGGCATTGTCGATCACCTGGTTGAGCACCTGTTCACCATGGTTCTCGAGCATCGCCACCAGGTTGTCGCGGGTGCCGCAGAAACGGTGCAGGGTGGCTTTGCTGACGCCAGCGGTTTCGGCCAGCTCCTTGAGGGTGGCGCGGGGGTGGACCACGATAGCGTGGGCCAGGGCCTTGAGCAGGCGTTCATCGTGCGGGGTGGGTTGCATCGGCATGCCTCGCGTGGTTCGCATGCTTGGCATTGTGCAGGAAATGGTAGGGGGATCAAGCCTAAGGGTCTCATTTGAGACTTTTTTGTGTCTTTGCGGACCTCTTCGCGGGCACGCCCGCTCCCACAGGTACTGCACAGGCATGGAGGACTGTGGAGATCCCTGTGGGAGCGGGCGTGCCCGCGAATGGGCCCTTGCAGGCTAAATCAATGCGGCCCGCGCGGAATGGTCTTCAGCAGGTCTTCCGGGCTGATATGCCCAACCACCTGGGCAACCGCGCTGCCCGGGGTCGGCAGGTCGATGATGTGGCTTTTCATCTTGCCGATCACATGCATTTCGCACGGCTTGCAGTCGAACTTCAGGGTCAGCACTTCATCACCCTGGATCAGCTGCATCGGCGCCACCTTGGTGCGCACGCCGGTCACGCCCTTGGCCTGCTTGGGGCACAGGTTGAAGGAGAAGCGCAGGCAGTGCTTGGTGATCATCACCGGCACTTCGCCGTGCTCTTCATGGGCCTCGTAGGCCGCGTCGATCAGTTGCACGCCGTGGCGGTGGTAGAAGTCGCGGGCCTTCTGGTTGTACACGTTGGCCAGGAACGACAGGTGCGACTCGGGGTAAACCGGCGGTGGCGTGGTCTCGGCCTTGCGCCCGCCACGCGGGTGCGCCTGCACCCGTGCTGCAGTCAGCGCCTCGATGGCTTCGCGGCGCAGGGCCTTGAGCTGCGAGTTGGGGACGAAGTACGCCTGGGGGGCGTCCAGCTCGATGCTGTCGGCGTGGTACATGGTGGTACCCAGCTGGCCGAGCAGGTCGTGCAGCTGGTCCAGCGCCTGCTGCGGTTTGTTGGCCGGGCCGAACGGGCCGTCCAGTGCCACTTGCGCGCTCACGCCTTCCTCGCTGGTGACGGTCAGCGCCAGGCGTTGCTCGCGCAGTACCGCGTGCCATTGCACACCGACGCGGCGCTCGGCCGAGGTGCGTTGCAGGGCTTGCTGCCAGTTGTGGTCGAGGTTGCGCGACAGCGGGTGGTTGGGCCGCAGCTTGTGCAGGCCTTCGGGCATTTCGTTGGGCTCGACGCGGTAGCGGTAGCGCTTCTCGCCGTCTTCCTCGAACTCGCCACGCGGTTCGGCGATGTTGGCGCGGAAGCCCACCACTTCGCGCTTGACCAGCACATTGAGGCCGTCGCCGTTGGTCAACGGCACCTCGGTGACCACCTGCAGGTCACGCTTGCCGACCTTTTCCACCACACCCACCGGCAGGCCGGTGAAGGTTGGCGAGTCGAAGGCGCCGATGTCGACCTTGCGGTCGGTGACGAAGTAGTCGGTGCTGCCGCGATGGAAGGTCTTGTCCGGGTCGGGCACGAAGAAGTGCTCGGTGCGGCCGCTGGAGGCGCGGGCCAGCTCCGGGCGGCCTTCGAGGATGGCGTCGAGCTCCTTGCGGTAGTGGGCGGTGATGTTCTTCACATAGGCCACGTCCTTGTAGCGGCCTTCGATCTTGAACGAGCGCACACCGGCATCGACCAGGTCGGCCAGGTTGGCGGTCTGGTTGTTGTCCTTCATCGACAGCAAGTGCTTCTCGAACGCGACCACGCGGCCCTGGTCATCCTTCAGGGTGTAGGGCAGGCGGCAGGCTTGCGAGCAGTCGCCACGGTTGGCGCTGCGGCCGGTCTGCGCATGGGAGATGTTGCACTGGCCGGAGAAGGCCACGCACAGCGCACCGTGGATGAAGAACTCGATGGCGGCGTCGGTTTCGGCGGCGATGGCGCGGATCTGCTGCAGGTTCAGCTCACGCGCCAGCACCAGCTGGGAGAAGCCGGCCTGGTCGAGGAACCTGGCCCGTTCCAGGGTGCGGATGTCGGTCTGGGTGCTGGCGTGCAGCTCGATCGGCGGGATATCCAGCTCCATCACCCCCAGGTCCTGCACGATCAGCGCGTCGACACCGGCGTCGTACAGCTGGTGGATCAGCTTGCGCGCGGGCTCCAGCTCGTTGTCGTGGAGGATGGTGTTGATGGTGGTGAACACGCGTGCATGGTAGCGATGGGCGAACTCGACCAGTTCGGCGATATCGCTGACTTCGTTGCAGGCGTTATGGCGCGCGCCGAAGCTCGGGCCACCGATGTAGATGGCGTCGGCACCGTGCAGGATCGCTTCGCGGGCGATCGCCACGTCACGGGCAGGGCTGAGCAGTTCCAGGTGATTCTTTGGAAGGGACATGTCGTTATAGGTTCGGGCTGTCACGGTTTAGGCGGGCATTGTAGCGGCGAAACGGGCTGGCGGCATCATCGGGGTGCTTGTAGGAGCGGCCTTGTGTCGCGAAGGGCCGCAACGCGGCCCCGGCAATATCTGCTGCGCAGCTGAGAACCTGGGGGCGCTGCGCACCCCAATCGCGACACAAGGCCGCTCCTACAAGAATCGTGCCTCAGGCAAAAGTCAGCGCTTGGCGGCCATTGCGGTCACTTCCACGCGCATGCCTTCGAACGCCAGTGCAGCCACGCCCACGGCGGCGCGTACCGGCCAGGGCTTGCTGAAGAAGCGCTGGTACACCTCGTTGAATGCCGCGCGGTCGGCCATGTCGGTGAGGTAGATGGTCAGGTGCAGCACGCGGTCCATGCCGCTGCCGGCCTTCTCCAGCGCCACTTTCAGCGCCTGCAGGGTGCACTCGCTCTGCTCGACGATGCCGCCCAGTTCCAGGCTGCCATCGGCGTGGGTCGGGATCTGCGTGGTGACCAGCACGCCGTTGTATTCGGCAACGTCGGAGGAAATCGACTCGGCGTCCGGGTCCGGGGTGTAGATGATGTCTGCTTGTGCCATGGTGTGTCTTGCCTTGCTACGGAAGGAAAGCGGCAAGCCTACGCGAGCGCGCCGGCACGGTCGAGGGCACCCCGGTGTTTGAAATGCGCGGCGTTCGCCGTCAGAATCGCGGCCGATTGCAAAGCAGGGGTTTACGTTGAACGAACAGACATTGTCCAGGCGCCTGGAGCGCGTGGCTGCACAAGTACCGCAAGGCGCGCGCCTGGCCGACATCGGCTCGGACCATGGCTACCTGCCGGTGGCCTTGATGCTGCGCGGCGTGCTGGACGCGGCGGTAGCGGGCGAAGTGGCGCAGACGCCGTTTGCCTCGGCCCAGCGCAACGTGCGCAGGAACGGCCTGGAAGGGCGGGTCAGCGTGCGCCTGGCCAATGGCCTGGCAGCGGTCGAGGCGGAAGACCGCATCACGGTGATCAGTATCTGCGGCATGGGTGGCGACACCATGTGCGAAATCCTCGAGGCCGACAAACAGCGCCTGGCTGGCGTCACCCGCCTGGTGCTGCAGCCCAATGGCGCCGAGCGCGAACTGCGCCAATGGCTGGTGGGCAATGGTTACCGGATCGTCAGCGAAGAGCTGCTGCGGGAAAACCGCTTCGACTACGAGATCATCGTCGCCGAGCCGGGCGGGGCGGCGTACACCGCTGAACAGCTGTACTTCGGCCCGGTGCTGGTGCAGGAGAAAAGCGAGGCGTTCCTGGTCAAGTGGCGGCGCATGCTGCGGCAGAAGCAGCAGACCCTGGCCAACTTCGAGCGGGCCCGCGGTGCGGTGCCTCAGGCGAAAATCGACGACTTCAGGCAACAGGTCGGCTGGATCACCGAGGTGCTGGCCTGACTCACTGCTGCGAGCAGTTGCCCATTTCCCGGTAGTCGATTTCGCGCTTCTGGCCCTGGTGGTCGACATACACCATGTGCGCGGTGCCAACCTGGCAGTCGGCGGCGTTGCTGGCCGGGGTGATGGAGATGACCTTGGCCACGTCCAGCGGCATGCCGTATTCGTAGTTGCTGCTGCTGACCGGCTGGTTGCTGCCGGTGTCGGCAAGGGCACCGAACGAGGCGAGAGTAGCGGCAACGGCAAGGACAGCGATCGAACGTTTCATGGCAGGCTCCTTTTTTTCAATGTATGGCTAATGATCCATTCATTGGTCATCCACAATAAATGGGCTAACCCGTGATAGATTCCTGCCTGTAACGCAAGAATAAGACCGAACAAGGAGCACACCTTCATGGACATGCTGCATGCCATGCGTACCTTCGCCCGTGTGGTGGAATGTGGCAGCTTCGCTGCGGCCGCCAATGCCCTGGACATTTCTGCGGCGCAGGTTTCGCGCATCGTTGCCGAGCTGGAAAACCAGCTGCAGACCCGCCTGCTGCACCGCACCACGCGGCGTTTGCGCATGAGCGAGGCGGGCGAGCGGTTTCTCGAGCGCTCGCGGCAGATCATGTTGCTGACCGAAGAGGCGGTGGGCGAAGCCCGTGGCGCGCACCTCACGCCCCGCGGCCACCTGCGTTTGCATTGCCCGCACGGCCTGGGCCTGTTGCTGATGCCGCTGGTGGCCGGCTACAACGCATTGTGCCCGGAGGTGGTGATCGAGCTGACCCTGTCCCAGCGCAACCCCGACCCGCTGGCCGAAGGGCATGACGTGGTGATTACCGTGGACGGGGCGCTGCCGGATTCGCAGCTGATCGCCGTGCCGCTGGGCAACATTTTCAGCATCCCCTGCGCGGCGCCGAGTTACCTGGTGGCCCACGGCGTGCCAGAGCGCCCGGAAGACCTGCACCAGCACCGTTGCCTGCGCATGGCTTATCCGATGTACGAAGGTGACTGGGTGTTCCCGCAAGGGGTTGACCAGTGCGTGATCGCACCGAGCGACAGTTTTTCCACCAACGTCGCCGACGCCATGCTGGTGGCCAGCGAGCTGGGCATGGGCATTGGCCTGCTGCCGTTCTACACCGCCAGCCAGGCGATCGAGCAGGGGCGGTTGTGCCGGTTGCTGGCGCCGTATCGCCTGCGCGAGAGCGCGCTGTATGCGATCTACCCGTCACGGCATTATCTGGATGCCAAGGTGCGCACCTGGATCGACTACCTAAAGGAGCAGTTGCCGGCGCTGTTCGAGGGGCATGCCAGGGTGGTGGATGATTCGCGCTATTGGCGATAGACGAGTGCGGGGCGGTTAACGCTGGCCCTTGCAGGAGCGGCCTTGTGTCGCGAAAGGGCCGCAAAGCGGCCCCAGGATGTCAGCTTCGATGCACAAATTGCTGGGGCCGCCATGCGGCCCTATCGCGACACAAGGCCGCTCCTACAGGGATCGCGCAAGGTTTTAAAGCGGGTAGTGCTTCAACTCCCGCGCAATCAGCATCCGCTGGATCTCGCTAGACCCTTCATAGATCTGCGTGATCCGTGCATCGCGGTAGTAACGCTCCACCGGGTAATCCTCCAGGTAGCCATACCCGCCATGCACCTGGATCGCCATCGAGCACACCCGCTCGGCCATCTCCGAGGCGAACAGCTTGGCCTGCGAGGCCTCCGACAGGCACGGCTTGCCGGCGCTGCGCAGGCGCGCGGCATGCAGGATCAGCAAGCGCGCGGCATTCACCTGCACCTGCATGTCGGCCAGCAGGTTGGCGATGCTCTGGTGTTCGTTGATAGGCTTGCCGAACTGCACCCGATCACGCGAATAGACCAGTGCCGCCTCGAACGCGGCGCGGGCAATGCCCAGTGCCTGGGCAGCAATGCCGATACGGCCGCCCTCGAGGTTGGACAGGGCGATGGCCAGGCCCTTGCCACGCTCACCGAGGATGTTGGCGGCAGGGATGCGGCAGTTGTCGAAGGTGACCGCGCAGGTGTCGGAGGCGCGGATGCCCATCTTGTGCTCGCTGCGATCGACCTTGAAGCCCGGGTTGTCGGTGGGCACCAGGAACGCCGACAGGCCCTTTTTGCCCAGCTCCGGGTCGGTCACTGCGAAGACGATGGCCAACCCGGCGCGGCGGGCGTTGCTGACAAACTGCTTGGCGCCGTTGATCACCCACTGGCCATCCACCAGCTCGGCGCGGGTGCGCAGGTTGTGCGCCTCGGAACCGGCCTGTGGCTCGGTCAGGCAGAAGCAGCCGATCACCTCGCCGCTGGCCAGGCGTGGCAGCCACTGCTGTTGCTGTTCGGCCGTGCCGTAGGCCAGCAGCGGGCCGCAGCCCACCGAGTTGTGGATGCTCATCATCGCTCCGGTGGCACCGCAGCCGGCGGCGATCTCTTCCACCGCCAGGGCGTAGGCGACGTAGTCGGTGTAGCTGCCGCCAAAGTCTTCCGGCACCACCATGCCCAGCAGGCCCAGTTCGCCCATCTTGCGCACCACACCATCGTCGATCCAGCCGGCCTTTTCCCAGGCCTGGGCATGCGGGGCGATCTCGCCACGGGCAAAGTCCCGGGCCATGTCGCGGATCATGATCTGTTCTTCGCTCAGTTCCAGGTCTTGCATCTGTGTACTCCCGGGCTCACAGGCCTTCGAAGAATTGGTCGACCCGCTGGCGTTGCAGTGCGGCCAGGGTCGGCGGGTTCCAGCGTGGCTGCTTGTCCTTGTCGATGATCAGCGCGCGCACGCCTTCGATGATGTCGCCGTGCTGGAACCACTGGCGGTCCAGGTGCAGCTCCATGGCAAAGCAGTCGTCAAGGCTCAGGTGGCGACCCCGGCGCAGCATCTCCAGAGTAACCGCCATGGCCAGCGGCGAGCGGCTTTCCAGCTGGTCGGCGGTGGCCACGGCCCAGGCGTGGCTGTCGCCAATGCTCACCGCACGCAGTTGCTCGACGATGGCAGGCACGTCGGGAAGGGCGAAGAAGTGGTCGATGACCGGGCGCAGTTTTTCCAGCGGCGCATCGTCGAGCACCTGGGTGCCGAGCCTGGCCAGCAGGTTCTGCAGGTCCTTGAGTGGCTGGTCGCCGAAATGCAGCTGGTCCAGGCCCTTGTCGAGGGCTGCCAGCTGGTCGCTGGCCAGGTACCAGTCGGCCAGGCCGCAGTACAGTGCATCGGCTGCCTGGATCTGGCTGCCACTGACGCCCAGATAGGTGCCCAGCTCGCCAGGGATGCGCGACAGGAAATAGCTGCCACCCACATCCGGGAAATAGCCGATGCCCACTTCAGGCATGCCCAGGCGGCTGCGCTCGGTGACCACGCGCAGGTCGCAGCCTTGGGCCAGGCCCATGCCGCCACCGAGGGTGAAGCCGTCCATCAGCACCAGCACCGGCTTGCGGTAGCGGTGGATGGCCAGGTCAAGGGCGTATTCCTCGACGAAGAAGGTTTCATGCAGCGTTTCGCCAGCCTTGAAGCTGTCGTGCAGCGAGCGGATATCGCCACCGGCGCAGAAACCCTTGGGGCCCTCGCCACGCAGTACCACGGCGTGCACGTGCGGGTCTTCGGCCCACAGGTCGAGGTGCTGGCGCAGGCTGCGGACCATGTCCAGGGTCAGGGCATTGAGGCCGGCGGGGCGGTTCAGGGTCAGATGGCCGATCTGGTTGCGGACCTCGGCCAGCACATGGTCGGTTGCCGAGGTATGAGCGTGCGCAGTCATTGCGTTCTCCCTGCTTTGTTATTGATTTTCCAAGTGAAGTCTGGAGTTCGCTGGAGGATCGCAGGATCCTGTCATGCGAATTTGCCTTGCACAATCGACAAATCTGCAGGGGGATTCTGCATTTTTGTCTTGTGTGGCGATAACGCCACTCTACCAAGGTTTCAGGTTGGCCGGCTGGCCCTATCGCCGGCAAGCCAGCTCCCACAGATACCGCACAACTTTCAAGGCCTGCGCTGTACCTGTGGGAGCAGGCTTGCCTGCGATAGGGCCATGAGCGACAGCGCATATGCTAAATCGTTACCCTGACCGTAACGATCAGTGCCTGAGCTTGATTGATGCGCAACCACCCCAGCCCTAAGGTGACCCCCACGACAGCGAACCCGTGGAGTCACCATGACAACAACCAAGAATCCACCGCCGCAATGGTCGCGGCGGCGCGCCGAAAAGCAGCGCCGCCTTGACCGGGTCCGCCACCTCGCCGACGGCGTGGTGCTGCCCACCGAGCGTATCGTCGAAGCCCTGGAACTGCTGCTGGCTCCCGGCGACCGGGTAGTGCTCGAAGGCAACAACCAGAAGCAGGCCGACTTCCTCTCGCGTGCGCTGGCCAAGGTCGACCCTGGGCGCCTGCACGACCTGCACATGATCATGCCCAGCGTCAGCCGCGCCGAGCACCTGGACCTGTTCGAACGTGGCATCGCCCGCAAGCTCGACTTCTCCTTCGCCGGCCCGCAGAGCCTGCGCATTGGCCAGCTGCTGGAAGACGGCCTGCTCGAAGTCGGTGCAATCCACACCTATATCGAGCTGTACTCGCGGCTGCTGGTCGACCTGATCCCCAACGTTACCCTGGTGGCTGGTTTCATGGCCGATCGCGATGGCAACCTGTTCACCGGCCCCAGCACCGAAGACACCCCGGCACTGGTGGAGCCGGCCGCGTTCAGCGACGGCATCGTCATTGCCCAGGTCAACCAGCTGGTGGACCGCGTGGATGACCTGCCACGGGTCGATATCCCGGCATCCTGGGTCGATTTCGTGGTGGTTGCCGACCAGCCTTTCTATATAGAGCCGCTGTTCACCCGCGACCCGCGCCATATCAAGCCGGTGCACGTGCTGATGGCGATGATGGCCATTCGCGGCATCTACGAAAGACACCAGGTGCAGTCGCTGAACCATGGCATTGGCTTCAACACCGCCGCCATCGAACTGATCCTGCCCACCTATGGCGAGTCCCTGGGCCTGAAGGGCAAGATCTGCCGCAACTGGACACTCAACCCGCACCCGACGCTGATCCCGGCCATCGAGACCGGCTGGGTGGAAAGCGTGCACTGCTTCGGTACCGAGCTGGGCATGGAGGACTACATCGCCCAGCGCCCGGACGTGTTCTTCACCGGGCGTGATGGTTCGCTGCGTTCCAATCGCATGATGTGCCAGCTGGCCGGGCAGTACGCTGTCGACCTGTTCATTGGCGCCACCCTGCAGGTGGATGGCGATGGCCATTCCTCGACCGTGACCCGCGGCCGCCTGGCCGGCTTCGGCGGTGCCCCGAACATGGGCCACGACCCCCGTGGCCGGCGCCATGCGACCCCGGCCTGGCTCGACATGACCGTGCCGGAAACCATGCTCGAACGCGGTCGCAAACTGGTGGTGCAGATGGTCGAGACCTACCAGGAAGGCGGCAAGCCCACCTTCGTGGAAACCCTCGATGCCGTGGAAGTGGCCAGGAAAGCCGGCATGCCGCTGGCACCGGTGATGATCTATGGCGACGACGTCACCCACCTGCTGACCGAGGAGGGCATTGCCTACCTGTACAAGGCCCGCAGCCTGGAAGAGCGCCAGCAGATGATCGCCGCCGTGGCCGGGGTTACCGCCATCGGCCTGCGGCACGACCCCAAGGACACTCAGCGCCTGCGCCAACAAGGCCTGGTCGCCTTGCCCGAAGACCTCGGCATCCGCCGCACCGACGCCAGCCGCGAGCTGCTGGCCGCGCGCAGCATCGCCGACCTGGTCGAATGGTCCGGCGGCCTCTACAACCCGCCTGCACGGTTCAGGAGCTGGTGATGAAAGCACTCGACTTGCAACCGCGTGGGCTTCTTCGCGAGCACAGGAATAGTGATGCATTTGAAGATTGCGCGATCCTTGTGGGAGCGGGTTTACCCGCGAAGAGGCCAGCACAGGCAACCGAATTACCCCTGGCCGACCACCTGGCCGACCTGGCCGTGGAAGCCCTGATCGACGAAGCAGACCTGTCCCCCAAACCCGGCCTGGTCGACCGCCGTGGCAACGGCGCCCACCACGACATGACCCTGGCGCTGATGCATGCCTCGGCCCTGGCCCTGTGGCCATGCCTGCGCAACATGGCCGAAGCCGCCCAGGCCATCGGCACCCTCGGCCAGCCCCTGCGCGCCACCCTGGGCCAGCTCGGCCGCGAAGGCGAGGCGGCGATGCTGGCCGCCACCGGTGGGGTCAACACCCACCGCGGCGCAATCTGGGCCCTCGGCCTGCTGGTAGCATCCAAGGCCCTCGACACCCAGGCCGATACCGACACCCTGGCTGCCCGTGCCGGTCGCATCGCACTGTTCGACGACCCCGCCATGACCACCCAAGACAGCCATGGCCTGCAGGTACGCCGCCGCTATGGCACTGGCGGCGCCCGCGAACAAGCGCAACAAGGTTTCCCGGCGGTTATCGGTCACGGCCTGCCACAACTGCAGCGCAGCCGCGCCGCCGGTGCCAGCGAGCCGCACGCCCGGCTGGACGCGCTGCTGGCGATCATGGCCGTGCTCAACGATACCTGCGTGCTCTGGCGCAGTGGCCCGACCGGGTTGGCTGCAGTCCAGCACGGCGCCCGTACCGTGCTGAGCGAAGGCGGCAGCGCCACGCTGGCCGGGCGCCGTCAGCTGCGCCGGCTGGACCAGCACCTGCTGCACCTGAATGCCTCACCGGGCGGCGCCGCCGATCTGCTGGCCGCCTGCCTGTTCCTCGACAAAGCCGGGAGCCTGTGACATGGAAACCCTGACCTTTCAATTCCCCGCCGCCGCCCCTGGGCGTGGCCGCACGCTGGTGGGCTGCGTCAGCTCCGGCGACCTTGAAGTGCTGATCGAACCCGGCACCGCCGGCAGCCTGCAAATCCAGGTGGTGACTTCGGTCAACGGCAGCGCTGCCCGCTGGGCGCAGCTGTTCCAGCGCCTGTTCGAGGGCCGCACCTGGCCGGCCGTGAACATCGACATCCATGATTTCGGCGCCACCCCAGGCGTGGTGCGCCTGCGCCTGGAGCAAGGCTTCGAGGAGATCGCCCATGACTGATATCGCACGCCTGCTGCACAGCCGCAGCTTTGTCGAACTGGGCGCCCGCCAGCGCGCCCGCGCCGTGCTCGACCCGGGCAGCTTCCGTGAACTGCTGGGCCCGTTCGACCGGCTGATGTCACCCTGGCTGCCGCGCCAGGGCATCGTGCCCCAGGCCGATGATGGCGTGGTCATTGCCAAGGGCCTGCTGAACGGGCGCAACGCTGTGGTTGCCGCCATCGAAGGCGGCTTCCAGGGCGGCAGCATGGGCGAGGTGGGGGGGGCCAAGATCGCCGGTGCGCTGGAGCTGGCCATCGAAGACAACCGCAACGGCATCCCCACCTGCGCCGTGCTGCTGCTGGAAACCGGCGGTGTACGCCTGCAGGAAGCCAACCTGGGCCTGGCGGCGATTGCCGAAATACAGGCGGCGATTGTCGAGCTGCGCGCCTGGCAGCCGGTGGTCGGTCTGGTCGCAGGTTCGGTCGGCTGTTTCGGCGGCATGTCCATCGCCGCCGGCCTGTGCAGCCACTTGCTGGTCACCCGCGAAGCCCGCCTGGGCCTCAACGGCCCGCAGGTGATCGAGCAGGAAGCGGGCATCGGTGAATACGACGCCAAGGACCGCCCCTTCATCTGGAGCTTGACCGGCGGCGAGCAGCGCCACGCCAGCGGCCTGGTCGATGCCTATGTGGCCGATGACATCGAGGTTTTGCGCGAACGCTTGCTGCAATTGCTCGACGAGCCTTCAAGGGATCGCGCCGGTCAACACGCCTGGTTCCTCGAACGCCTGGCCCGGCTGGGCGATGGCTGCCCGCAACTGGATGCCGCTGCCGTGCGTGACCTTTACCAAGGAGAAGCCAAATGAAGCGTGCCTTGAACTGGCTGCCGGGCCTGGCCGGCGGGCAAGCCTTGCCCGGCTACCCCGCGTCGTTGCGGGTAATCGATGGCGAACTGGACAACCGCCTGGCGCGTTTCATCGCCGTGGTGCCGGACGCCGACAACCCGTTCCCCCGGGCGCGCTCTGGCGAAGTCGGCCTGCTGGAAGGCTGGGGGCTGGCCAAGGCCGTGAGCGAAGCGGTCGAGGCTGACCGCCATGGCCAGAAGCGCGCCATCGTCGCGGTGATCGACGTGCCTAGCCAGGCCTATGGCCGCCGTGAGGAGGCGTTGGGTATTCACCAGGCTTTGGCCGCTGCGGTGCAGGCCTATGCCCAGGCGCGGCTGGCCGGGCACCCGGTGATCGGCCTGCTGGTCGGCAAGGCCATGTCTGGTGCCTTCCTGGCCCACGGTTACCAGGCCCAGCGCCTGATCGCCCTGGACGATGCCGGGGTCATGGTGCACGCCATGGGCAAGGCGGCGGCGGCGCGCATCACCCTGCGCAGCGTCGAGCAACTGGAAGCCCTGGCCGCCGAGGTGCCGCCAATGGCCTACGACCTGGCCAGCTACGCCTCGCTGGGCCTGCTGTGGCGCCGCCTGACGGTGGGCAGCGCCGAGACGCCAAGCAGTGCCGACATCGCCCAGGTACGTGCCTGCCTGGCTGATGCGGTGCGCGACATCGGCAGTTCGAGCGACCTGTCGTCGCGGCTGGCGGGCGAAAACCGCAGCGCCTCGCGCCAGGTGCGCGAACAGCTGCGCCGCCAGTGGCAGGGCGCTTGAGATGAACGCGCCAAGGCCGCACGACCTGCTCTGGGGCATGCCCGTATCGGGCCTGCCTGCTGATGCGCCGCGTTGGGCGCAGGATGTGCTGCTGAGCGGCCAGCCGGTGGTGGTGCGCCGTGCCACTTGTGCGGACGGCTGGGTGGCGGTGGGGCTGCGTGGCCGGGGCAGGGCGCAGCGGTCGGGTGTACTGATGCGGCTGGCCGATATCCAGTGTCAGCAAGGCCCCGAAGCGCTGCGCTGGCAAGCTGAAAGCCCTTGGCCTGCATTGCAGGCTCTGGCCACGGTCGCCCCGGTACTGGATGCCAGCGGCCTGGCCTGGGGGCCGACAGGTGGGGTGGGGTACCAGATCGCCACCGGTATGGAGGTGGTACACGCCGACAGCGACCTGGACTTGCTGCTGCGCACGCCACAACCGCTGGCCCGGGCGCAGGCGCGTGAGCTGCTGGATATCCTCGATTGCGCGCCTTGTCGTATCGACCTGCAGCTGGAAACCCCGGCGGGTGCTGTCGCCCTGCGTGAGTGGGCCGGCTTCGCCTGCCGCGTGCTGCTCAAGTCGGCCCATGGCCCACGCCTGGTAAGCGACCCATGGGCAGCGATGGAGCGTGCAGCATGAGCAGCCTGTTCGCCTTCCCCGGCCAGGGCGCCCAGCAGGTGGGCATGCTGCAGCGCCTGCCTGAGGGTGCCGGGCAATTGCTGGAAGAGGCCAGTGACACCCTCGGCGAGCAGGCCCTGGCGCTGGACAGCCAGCAGGCCCTGCAGACGACCCGTGCCGTGCAGCTGTGCCTGCTGCTGGCTGGCGTGGCCTGGGCGCGCTGGCTGATGCAGCGCAGCCCCGCGCCGGATTACGTGGCGGGCTTGTCGATTGGCGCCTACCCGGCGGCGGTCACGGCGGGCGCCCTGGGCTTTGCCGATGCCGTGCGCCTGGTTGCCCTGCGTGGCGAACTGATGCAGCGCGCCTATCCCCAAGGCTACGGCATGACCGCACTCAGCGGCCTGGACCTGGCCTGTGTCGAACGCTTGCTCAGCGATACGGGCGGCGAGGTGTATGTCGCCAACCTCAACAGCGACAACCAGATCGTCATCGCCGGTAGCGATGGCGCGATGGCTGCGGTTGCCGCCAAGGCACGCCGGCTGGGCCAGGGCGTGGCCCGGCGCCTGGCGGTCAGCGTGCCGTCGCATTGCCCGTTGCTGGATGGCCCGGCGGCCGAACTGGCCAGTGCCTTCGCCACGGTCGAGCTGCAAAGACCGCGTATCACCTACCTCAGCGGCAGCAGCGCACGGCCGATATTCGACCCACAGCGTCTGCGCGACGACCTGGCCGGCAACATGGCGCGGGTGGTCGACTGGCGTGCTACGTTGCGCAACGCCTATGAGCGTGGCGTGCGCCTGCACCTGGAACTACCGCCCGGCAACGTGCTCGGCGGGCTGGCCCGGCCGGTGTTCGAACAGGGCAGGGTGGTTGCTGTTGAAGGCACCCGTTGGGACACCCTGGATGCGCTGCTGCGACAGGAGGTGGCTAACGATCGATGACAGCGGCACCGCGGCGGATGGCGCCCCCTGTGGGAGCGGCTTTAGCCGCGAAGAATCCAGCGCGGTGCATGGCACCGGCTGCGCCGTGTTCGCGGCTAAAGCCGCTCCCACAGTGTTCAGTTCCATGGGGGCGAAACCCGCACAAAAGTGTGTTTCCGAAGAACAACAACAAGCAACTTCGACACTACCTGAGGACAACAACAATGATTATCTATGGTGTGGCACTGCTGGCGGTCTGCACGCTTGCCGGCGTCATCGTCGGCGACTTCCTGGGCGTGCTGCTGGGCGTCAAATCCAATGTGGGCGGGGTCGGCATCGCCATGATCCTGCTGATCTGCGCACGCCTGTACATGCACCGCAACGGCGGCATGAGCAAGGAATGCGAGTTCGGCGTGGGCTTCTGGGGCGCCATGTACATCCCGGTGGTGGTGGCCATGGCTGCCCAGCAGAACGTGGTCACCGCCCTGCACGGCGGGCCGGTGGCGCTGCTGGCGGCAGTGGGTGCGGTACTGGTGTGCGGTGCGACCATTGCCCTGATCAGCCGCAGCCACCGCGGCGAACCCCTGCCGGCAGTGGAGGCCGGCTCCGAAAGCAATGTGCAGGCTGCCCCTGCAGGAGGGCGTTGATCATGTGGCCGATCATTGACAATGCCCTGGAACATAACGGTTTGATCACTGCCTTTGCGGTGGTGGGCGCGATCATGTGGTTGTCGGTGGTGCTGTCGAAGTACCTGACCTTCGGCCGCGTGCACGGCTCGGCCATCGCCATCGTCATCGGCCTGGTGCTGGCCTGGGTCGGCGGCACCATTACCGGTGGCCAGAAAGGCCTGGCCGACATGGCGCTGTTCTCCGGCATCGGCCTGATGGGCGGCGCCATGCTGCGCGACTTCGCCATTGTCGCCACGGCCTTCGAGGTGCAGGCCACCGAGGCGCGCAGGGCCGGGATGATCGGCGCGGTGGCGCTGCTGCTTGGCACGGTGCTGCCGTTCATTGTCGGCGCTGCGGTGGCCTACGCCTTCGGTTACCGTGATGCGGTGAGCATGACCACCATCGGTGCAGGTGCGGTGACCTATATCGTCGGGCCGGTGACCGGGGCGGCGCTGGGGGCCAGCTCGGACGTGATGGCGCTGTCGATTGCCACCGGGCTGATCAAGGCGATCCTGGTGATGGTGTTCACCCCGGTATCGGCGCGCCTGCTGGCGCTGGACAACCCACGTTCGGCGATGGTGTTCGGCGGGTTGGCGGGGACGGTGTCGGGGGTGACGGCCGGGCTGGCGGCGACCGACCGGCGCCTGGTGCCGTACGGGGCGCTGACAGCCACCTTCCATACCGGGTTGGGTTGCCTGATGGGCCCGTCGATCCTGTACTTCTGCGTACGCGCCCTGGTCGGTTGACAACAATCTGCTGGACTGCGCAGACCCCTTGCAGGAGCGGCCTTGTGTCGCGATCGGGCCGCAACGCGGCCCCAGCGATATCCGCACCGCAGCCAAGATCCTGGGGCCGCTGCGCGCCCCATCGCGACACAAGGCCGCTCCTACAGGTACAGCGACAACCTCGAGAGCAATGCTGTACCTGTGGGAGATTGCCCAGCCCTTTGGGCTGCGCTGTCGCGTAGAAAACTGAATTCGCAAGCGGCCCGAGTATCCTGTGGGAGCGGCTTTAGCCGCGAAGAATCCAACGCGGTGCATGGCACCGGCGGCGCCGGTGTTCGCGGCTGAAGCCGCTCCCACAGAGTCCCTGCTAATTCGATGAGTTATGTGCAGTTCTATGAGAGCTGGCTTGCCGGCGATGAGGCCAGTCGACTCTACTTCAATGCCAGGTGATATCCCCGGCCTGTCGGTGGAACAGCAACTCTGTCAGGGCCTTGGTCATCTGAACATGATGTACCGCATTGACCAACATATTGATGCCGGGCTCGCCGGCGTTGGCGCAGATGAATTCGTCCAGCGTGTCTTCGATGCCAGACATCAGCTGAAGGGTGTGGATCAGAGCGTCAACCGAGGGCATGTCCTGGTTGATGGTGTAGATGGGGCGGGACGTCAGTTTGACGGGTGGGTCGGGGACGAGCTTTTTCATTATGTAATTCCAGCTTCTAGAGGAATGGAACTACCACCTGAATCTTTCTCATGGATTGAAGGTGGCAGCCGTACGCGGGTGTGAGAAAGCCGAGAAGAAGCTAGCAAAGACCCGGCCAGGCGAAAGCCCGCCCACGTACGGCCACCATAGAGGTGCTGCTAGCTTATCTGTCGGGTTCTCATGCCCGGTCACCGAAGCGACCCGAAAACGTTATCCGTGAGGTGTTTCCCCGACAACAGCGATAGTTCGGCAGCGCGCGTAGGATAATTCCTAAGCGGGTTCATTCTGAAGCATTTGGTTTCATGTTCAGAAATGTCCTACGGAGGCTGCGCGGTCCTCTTGAAGCGGGCTTGTGTCGCGATCGGGCCGCTACGCGGGCCCAGCAAGTTGCCGCGCTCGTCGTCGCGGCCCTGAATGCCGCAATAACTGCGGAGAACGTTGTCGTTCAACCGGCGCGGTGAAGTTGATGTTACACATGGCGGAGCAATTCGCCGGAATAAGCATGTGCTCCGCCGTTAGGGTTTTAGCTGGATTCGTTATTTTTCATATACCCGTTTAATATTTCTAGGATTTCCTCTTTGGAGTATTCAAATTCCTCTCCTGCGTCCATGCTTCGCAATTTTTCCATTATCTCCACTAGCTGGGTGTCGTCTGATTGATAAAGTTTGTAGTCTAGCCAGATGGAGTACGCATACATTGCAAATTTTACTGCGTCGTATTTGCGAGTTGATAGGTGCTCCACTAGGTCTTTAGCAATAGTCAATCCTGCTGTTTCTAAGGGCATCTGCTTAATCTCCGCATTTGCAATTTTTAGATGGCTCAGCCAAGCCTTGCTCAATGTCAGCCAATGTTGGAGGGTAATGAGGGAGCCTCATTTCTCTTCCGTTTTTTGACTTTGGATGAATGCGATTGACATTCCCGGAGTGATCATAGCTTTCCTCCCAGCTTCTGACTTCACCTGTTTTTGGATTCCACTCGGTGGCGTGTGATCGCCCTCTAGTGGGTCCTTGGGTTCTAGCAGGAGATTCTCGCTCATAGTATCTGATTCTACCGTCCAATAAATGCCTCTCTCTGACCGCTCTGGATTGAGCACCTTCCAATGCGGATAGTTTTTTGTCGAGAGTTGCAGTCGGCCTAAAGTCTCTGTTGGATATAAGCCCTAAGGGATCAAGCCATTCAATGGGGTTCGCTGCATAGGTGTAAACATTTAGTCCGCCTGAGAAGCCAATTGGATCCTTACCTATAAATCGTCCAATACTCGGGTCATAGTATCGATGCCGGTTATAATGCAGCCCTGTCTCGATATCAAAATACTGTCCTTGAAAGCGCAGCGGATTGCGAATATCCGCCCACTTCGCATGCTCACTGCGCTTCTCCTCCGCTACCCCCCAAGCCTTGTATACACCACTCCAAGCCACCTGCCCGATTTCATCGGTCAGCTCCATCGGGGTCCCAAGGTGATCACACTGGTACCAGGCAAAGGCGTCAAGCGGGTTCGGCGTGGGTTTGTGCTGCCAAACTGGATCCCGATTGATGTTGTAGGGCGCTTGGTAAACGGGTTGAGGTATCAACTCCAAGCTAGCCTTCGACACCGCTTGTGCAATCGGCACGAAGGTTCCGGGTTCGAAGATGTAATGGGTCATCGGCCCAGTACCATCGGGATCGCGGCATTCGAAGGCCAGGGTGTTGCCGTCCCAGCCATAGTAGGTAAAGCCGCATCCCAGCCTCCCATCCAACTCCCGTCGCGCGTTTTCGTTCCAGACAGGCCCCGCCTGCGGCCGGTCGCGGTACTTGGAACGGGAGTTCTTGTACAGGCGCCGACCCAACGCGTCGTAGGCAAAAGTGATACGTTGGTTAAGAGCGTCGTACTCGTGCTTGAAGACGGCGACCTTCTGTTCCTTCATGTATCGGAAGTGCTGGTGCTCGCGGATGTTGTTGCCTGCCTCATCGTAGAACCACTGCAGTTTGCAGGCGTCATTAACAGCGAGCAGCAGGTTGCCATTGCCGTCATAGCTGAACTTCTCGGTTTCCCATGCTTTGCCACCGCGCCGCCCGGCATTGCTCTCCAGCAACCTTCCCATGGGGTCATATTCGAAATGGGTGATGCGATCACCGTCAATGCGGCGGGTGGGCAACTGGCTGCCGTTGTCGTAGAGCCAATCGGTGGTTTCCCGGTCAAAACCGGTTTCACGCGTCAGTCGGCCGACCGCGTCATACTTGAATGTGGCCTCGGCGTTGTTTTCGTTGCGCAGGCGCACCAGTTGGCCGAGCTTGTTCCAGTGGTAAGTGAGCGTGGAATCGTCGTCGTTGCGACGCTGTTTGAGCCGACCGGCTTCGTTATAGGTCCAGATTGTCCGCCGGTGCAGGGCATCGGTGTGCTTGAGCAGACGACCTTCGGCATCATGCTCGAAGCGCTCGGAGGTTTTGTCGGGCAGGACCACGCGGGTCAGCTGGCCGGCTTGGTATTGATATTCGGTGGCTTCACCGGCTGCATTGATGAGCTTGGCCAGTTGGCCTTGCGCGCTGTATTTCCATTGCGTGGTCTTTCCTGAGCAGTCGGTGTAGCTGGTCAGCCGGCCATCACGGTCATAGCCCAGCTTCCTGTCACTCCCATTGGCATCTTTGATGCCTACGAGCATGTTTTCGCTGTTGTATGTGTACTCGGTCTTGTTCTCCAGCGGGTCGACCGTTTCGATGATGTTGCCGCGCTAATCATGGTCGTACTTCCACAGGCCGCCCTCGGCATCGCGGGTCTTGAAGCGCTGGTCCAGGTCGTCGTAGGTGTGGTGGACGGTCGTGTAGTCCGGGCGGGTGTGCTGGAGTAGATTGCCGCGATTGTCATAGACGTAGTGATCAGCGTTGCCATCAGTATGCACATGCTGGGTAACGTTCTTGTCCCTGTCACGGTACAGCCATTCTTCGTCACCATTCGGGTGGATGATGCGGTAGGTGTAACCCAAGCTGTCGTAGAAGTGCTGGGTCTGGTTGCCGTTGGCATCGGTCACGCGGGTCAGGCGAATATCTGGGTCCCAGTTCAATCGGGTATCCAGGCTGCCGTCGTCGGCCCACTCGCGGATGGCCTTGGCGTCGGAGCCTTCGCCGACCCATTCAAGGTTCATGCCCCGGCCCGTACGGTCGGTGTAGCGGGTGATCAGGTGATGGGCGTACTGGTAGGTCCATTGCGCGCCATGTTCGTCACGCGCACTGCGCAGGTCGCCCTGGGCATCGAATTCATAGCCAGCGACTTGACGCTCTGGCTGGCCATCACGCATCAACCACAGGGCGACGATCCGGCCGTGATCGTCCAGTTGCGTGTGGATGTGCTGATGGGCGGTTTCGTACTGGTAGGTCACCAGGTCGGACAGCACAGAACGGTCGGCATGGCGGTGCTCATAGAACAGTGCGATGCGTGCACCGCCCTGATGCGAGATCAGCTCCAGCCGGAACTGGTCACCGTCGCGCACGTACACCTCATGCATCACATGCCCGCGCGCCAGCACCAGCTTGTCAGCCTCTGGTCGTCCGACCCACAGGTTTTCGATCGGGTCGTGGTGATGCTTGCTGACATCAGGCAAGGGGTAGTGCTGGCTACGGCCATCGATGCCGTGGTAGACGAGCGTGTCCCCGGCCAGGTCGAAGCGGCTGGAGAACGGCGTGATCCAGCGGGCGCCGAACGGGCTATGGTCGTAGGCGCCTAGAGTCGAGCGATAGGTTCTGTTCCAGTTGATGGGAAACACGCCGGGTAGCGCGAAGTCCGTGTGGCTGATCGTTTCGCTGCCCAGGGCAAAACTGATGCTGCATCCTGTGCCGCCGGCGCCCCCGGCTTTGCGGCAGTTGGGGTCGGCACGGGCAGGGCGTTGCCGCGGGGCTGCTTCGGTGCCGTTTTGTGGGTGAACGCGCCGCACTTGGGTAACCCTGCCGTCGGCATTCACGTTGGCCCGCATCACCACAGGCTTGCGCTTGCTCAGGGCCAGCTTCAGCGCATCCAGGATCGCCGCCAGGCTGCCTGGGGTGGCCTTGTTGCCGATCTGGGCGATCTTGTTACCTGCCATTCGGCCGAGGCTTTCCAGGCTGAGCGCAATGGGTTCGAGCAGTGCCAGCAGTTTTGGGTCCGGCCCCAGGCCAAGCTGGTCTCTGCTCAAGCCGTAGCCGGTTTTGCGTTTGGCGTAATCGGAGGCTTCGGCAACCAGGCGTAATCCCGGGAAGATAACGGTCAGGGCAGTGCTTTTGACGGTGCCGTCTGCGGCCGAGCGGATAAGGTCTGCGAAGAACTGGCAGATATCCACGACCTTCTGCGCAAAGCTGGCCAGGATGGTTTGTAATTGCCGGTCGATTTCCTTGACGAAGTTTTCCAGGTCGCCCCGGCAGACGTCGGCGAGGGCGTTTTCCATCGCGATCAGCAGGGCTTGGGCCATGCCGTCCTTGGAGGAAGCCCTCGCGGACTTCAACACCGGCCGCATCACTTTGCGAGCGGGACTCATGCCGGGTATCGGTGCAATGGCGAACAGGTTGATGCCAAGGCCAACCCAGTTGAACAGGTCGGCCCGGTATTCCGGAGAACCCTGGACAAGGCTGATGATGTCCCCGATGGCGTCGGTGGCGGCGAATACCGAACCGGCGACGGGCATTACCTCCGCGACGGTGATGACGGTGCGCCAGTTGACCAGATGGCCGGTGAGGTCAGTCAGCCATTGCGCCAGCAGTTCGGTGCTGGCGCCGACATCGTCCTGGTCGAAGGTCTCGGTGGGGGCGACGACGCCGGAGCATTTATCCATGGTGGGTACCCCAGGTGACGGGATGAATCATCCAGGCTGGAGTGAGGGTATTTGGGGTAACGCGTAGAGTGTGTTGTGCGCTCATTAGTGTTCCTGCTGTTCATTCCATCGGGCAGGTGTGGTGAATTGCACGGGGTGCAAGCACCGGACACTAACGAGGCAAGGGTTCCGGGTCGCTAGTCCGGCTTCCGAAAAATGTGTAGGAAAGTTCGACTCGTGGCGTTACAGGGTGTTGGGGATGTAATAAGTGGTCACAGGCAGGCCTTTGAACCGAGCGACGTGATGGATGGCACCGGCTGCGCCGGTGTTCGCGGGTGAACCCGCTCCCACATCGACCGCATCGGCTTCAAGCCATGTGCAGTAACTGTGTGTGGCTTGCCTGCGATGAGGCCAGTACGGGTAGCGACTTGTTGATTGTGAGGTGCAGGGCGGGGGATTGGGTTAGGGCCGCCACGGGCTCGCCACCACATTGTCGGTGCCTGTGAGATCGAGCGCCGCGCGGGCGGCGCTCGATCTCACAGGCAATGAAAATCTCATGACGAACACCTGCAACCCACCCCCCGTTTCGGGGAAAACCGCTGGGGAATCCTCCCCAATCTGTTTCGTTTGCCGCTGCAACCAACTGAAAATAAAAGCAATCCGCTCCTGGCATACACCTTGCTCCAGCTCCACGCAGAGATCCTGTGTCCCGGAGGTGCAGCATGTCTATGCCACTCAAAGGCCCCATCCTGTCATCACTCGTTCTGGCCTTGCTCGGCTGGGAGTCGACCAGCGAAGCCGCCGTGCAGTGCCAGCGCACCCTGGTCGCCAACGTGGTGGCGCTGGACCAGCCACTGATGTTCAACCGCCTTGGCGCGCAAAACGCCAACGGCATGATGTTCGCCCTGCGCGAGGATGTGGTGGACGACAAGATGGTCCCCCTCAGCAGCGGCGGGGCGGCAGTACCGGGCAAGGTCACCCTGCGCCCGGACAAGCGCCCGCGGCCCATCGTGCTGCGGGTGGCCGCCGGTGAATGCCTTACCGTCAACCTGACCAACCTGCTCGACTACAAGGCCAACCCCAACAAGCACGGCATCGAGGCTGAAGAGCCTGAGGGCGAAGAGGAGGGGCCGGAGCTCGAAAACGAAGCCGCCGAAGGCTTCGTCGCCGACGAGCAGGTGGCCGAGCGCATGGTCGGCTTCCAGGTCAACGGCATGCAGGCGGTCAACAGCATCGCCGACATTTCTGCCTACACCGGGCGTAACGGCAACTTCTTCGTCAGCCCCGGCAGCACCCGCAGCTATACCTTGTACGCCGAACGCGAAGGCGCTTTCGCCGCTACCAGCAAAGCCGCCACCTTCGGCGGCGAGGGCACTGCGGGCAACGTTGCCAACGGCCTGTTCGGCCAGGTAGTGGTGGTGCCCAAACTCGGCCGCACCTACCGCAATACCCTCACCGAAGAAGAAATGCGCCTGGCCACCACCGGCCGTACCGCCACCGGCCAGCCGGTGATCGACTACGAAGCCCGCTACCCGCAAATGCAACCCTGGATCGCCGAAGGCAAGGCTGGCAAGCCGATCATTGCCATGGTCGACGGCAACCAGATCATCAACAGCGAAACCGATGCCATCGTCATGGGCCCCAACCCCGATGGCAGCTTCCCCAAATCCACCTACCCGCTGGAAAGCCTGGGCAAGCGCAACCCGGCGTTGCCCAACCGCCTGGAGGCGTTCCGTGACTTCGCCTCGCAGTTCGCCGACGAGGTCGCCGGCACCCAGGCGTTCCCTGGCTACTGGGCGGACCCGGTGATGGGCCACGTACTGGAACCCACCCGCGACTCGTTCATGATCAACTACGGTTCCGGTGGCATGGGCGCCGAAGTGGTGGCCAACCGCCTGGGCGTGGGGCCGATGCACGACTGCCTGTCGTGCGCCTATGAGGAGTTCTTCCTCAGTGCGCACACTGTCGGTGACGTCGGTACGCTGGTGGACGTGCCGGCCAACGTCGGCCTGGAGCACATCCGCCCTGGCGAGGTACCACCGGCCAGCGCAATCGGGGTCAAGGCCAGCATGGCCCTGTTCCCGGCGGAACCGGCCAACGTGCACCACAGCTACATCGGTGACTTCACCAAGTTCCGCAACACCCACAACGGCCATGAGCAGCACATCTTCCACCTGCACGGCCACCAGTGGCTGTTCAACCCCAATGACGACAATTCCGACTACATCGATGCCCAGGGCATCGGCGCGGGGGTCGGCTACACCTACGAAATCGCCAACGGCGGTTCGGGCAACCGCAACCGGGTGGCGGGCGATGCCATCTACCATTGCCACTTCTACCCGCACTTCGCCCAGGGCATGTGGGCCATGTGGCGGGTGCACGACGTGTTCGAGGAAGGCACCCGCCTTGAGGTGAGCGGGCAGGGCGAGAACGGCTTCCACAGCACCCCGTTCGCCCTGCGCAGCGGCAAGCCGGCGGTTGGCGCCCGGGCCCTGCCCGATGGCGAGATCGTTGCCGGCACGCCGATCCCGGCCATCGTGCCGCTGCCCGGCAAGGCCATGGCGCCGATGCCAGGCAAGGTGGTGGTGGTACCGAAGCTGTCCGAAGCGCTGGTTGCCGCCAATGATGATGACGACGAGCCCGAGGAAGAAGAGGATGAAGAGCCAGCCAACCAGGCGCCGGTCCGCAAGGCCATCGGCTCGCTGGCACTGGTCGACCGCAGCGACGCCAACCGCAACGCCGACGGCACCTTGAAGAACCCTGGCTATCCGTTCTGGATCGGCGGCATGGAAAGCAGCGTGGGCAACCGCCCACCAACCCCGCCACTGGACATGCTCGACCCGGCCATGGCACGCCAGCTCAAGGAAAGCGGCAAGGCACTGTGGGCCAACCTCGACCCGAACCAGGTCGATGGCTGGGACGGCGGCCTGGGGCGCCACGCGCTGGACGGCGTATCCGCCGGCGGCGAGGCCGAAACCACCACCACCAAGCTCGATTTCACCAAGGTGGTACACAAGGCCAAGCCGATCTACCTGCCCGAAGAGGGCACCGATGTCGAGCAGGCGGCCATGCAGTTCCACGCCCTGGCCGAACACCCAAGCTTCGCCCTGATCCCCGGCAGCCAGCCGGTGGCCAAGGCGTTCCGCACCAACGGCGCCTTGCCGACTGCCGGCGCGCCGTTCTACGAGCCGTGCATGGATGACCGGGGCAAACGCCTGACCCAGTCTTCCGGGGTAGGCGAGTACTTCAGCGGCGAGAGCCTGGCGGGCCTGAACTTCCGTGGCGCCTCGGCCTTCACCGCCGACCGCCCACGCATCTACAAGGGCGCCAACATCCAGTTCGACGCGGTGTACAACAAGGTCGGCTACCACTTCCCGCAGGCCCGCATCATCGCCCTGTGGGAAGACGCCTGGCCGGTGATCACCAAGCAGCGCCCGCCAGAGCCGCTGGTGATGCGCATGAACACCTTCGACTGCACCATGTACCAGCACACCAACCTGATCCCGAACATCTACGAGATGGACGACTACCAGGTGCGCACCCCGACCGACGTGATCGGCCAGCACATTCACCTGCCCAAGTGGGACCTGACCGCCGCCGATGGCTCGGCCAACGGCTGGAACTACGAAGACGGCATCCTCTCGCCCGGCAGTGTGGTCGAGCGGGTGCAGGCCATTCGTGCCTACAACGGCTGCACCCAGGGCGATAGCCGCGACGGCACCGCCGCCTGCCCGCAAGCCCGGCAGCACCCGTACTTCGGCCGCTTCGGCCGGGCCGACTGGCTGGGCGCACGCACGGCCATGCAGCGCTGGTTCGCCGACCCGCTGGTGAACGTGTACAACGTCGACCGTGGCCTGGGCACCATCTTCACCCACGACCACCTCGGCCCATCGACCCACCAGCAGCTTGGGCTGTATGCCACCGTATTGGCCGAGCCGGCCAACTCCACCTGGTACCACGCCGAAACCGGCGAGAAGCTGTACAACCCGGCCACGCGCCAGGACGGTGGCCCGACCTCGTGGCAGGCGGTGATCCAGACCGGTGACCACGATGGCGACGGCAAGAACGACAGCTACCGCGAGTTCTTCCTGGAATACAGCGACTTCCAGCACGCCTACGAGGCCGGTGTGTACGTCGGCGCCGGGCCGGACGGCATCCCCAATGCCCAGTCGTACCCGGCCACCGCCGACAGCTTCCGCTACGCCATCAACCCGCCGGTGCGCGGCAAGGCGTCGAACCTGCTGGAGGCCATTGTCGAGGAGCGCGGCGGCATCAACCCCGGTTGCCCAAGCCGGCCCTGCCCGCAGGCGATTTCGGTGGATGACCCGGGCATGTTCGTCGTCAACTACCGCAACGAGCCCCTGGCCCTGCGTGTGTACGACCCGAACAAGGTCGGCCCGGACGGCAAGCGTGGCATGCAGGCCGACGGCCTGGCCGGCGACCTGAGCTATGCCTTGCAAACCCGTACCGACCGGGCGATTCCGGCCATGAACCTGGCTCCGTCGGCGATTACTTCGGCCGTGGGCCCCACCGGCGGCACCACGCTGTTCCCGCCGCACATCAACGCGGCCGGCAGCGAACCGGGCGACCCGTTTACCCCGATGCTGCGCACCTACTCCGGTGACAACGTACGCCTGCGCATGCACGCCGGCGGCCATGAAGAGGAGCACAACGTCACCTTGCATGGCGTGAAGTGGCTGCAGAACGGCACCGGCTACGGCAACAGCTCCAACTCGGGCTGGAAGTCATCGCAGATGATCGGTATTTCCGAGCAACTGGGCTTCATGGCGCCGGTGTCGATGATCTCCAGTTCGGCGGCCACCAACGGTGACTACCTGTATTCCCTGGACGCGGCCCTGGAGGGCTACTGGAACGGCATCTGGGGCATCATGCGCAACTACACCGCGCAGCGTGCCGACCTGTTCCCGCTGCCCAACAACCCGCAGCCGGTGGCCATGCGCAACACCGTGAACTTCGATGGCATCTGCCCGAAAACCACGGCCAATCCCAACGGCATCGGCAGCCGCCCCACGGTCAAGCGCAGCTACGAAATCGTCGCGGCACTGGCCAACGACATCCTCGAGAACCGCAACGGCGTCAGCATCAACGACCCGGCCGGTGTCGGCCAGCATGTCGGCGGCCCGCTCAAGGCCAACGGCGGCACCCTGGTGTTCAACAGCCGCAAGACCGCCATCCCGCTGGTCAGTGGGGTAGACCCCGAAGATGGGGAACCCTTCACCATCGGTGGCCACAGCGCGCCGCTGCACGACCCGACCGCAATCCTGTACGTGCGCAAGGCCGACCTGGACGCCACCACCGGCAAGCTGAAGGCGGGTGTGCCCGTGGAGCCGCTGGTGCTGCGCGCCAACGCCGGCGAGTGCATCAGCATCACCCTGGAAAACCGCCTGCCACTGGTGATGCCGGACCTGCCCAGCACTGCGGTGATGCACAACGTGGTCAAGCGTGACCGCTTCGACAGCGAGGGTGCCACCGCCTTTGCCAACAACCTGATGCGGCCGTCCAGCCACGTGGGCCTGCATGCCCAGCTGCTGGCCTACGACATCACCAAGTCCGACGGTGCCAACGTCGGCCTCAACCCGGTGCAGACCGTGGCCCCGCGTGCCGGCACCAGTGGCGCCTGGCCGACCCGTACCTACCAGTACTATGCCGGCCACCTGGAGCGTGAAGGCAAGCCGGTGTCGCAACTGGGCCGCACGGTGGACAACATCAACACCACGGCCATCGAGTTCGGCGGCCTCAACCTGACCCCGTCGGACTTCATCAAGCAGCCGCAGAAAGGCCTGGTGGGTGCCATGAGCATCCTGCCGCAGACCGCCACCTGGACCGAGGACGGCGCAACACGGGCCCAGGCCACGGTCAAGGTCACCGGCCAGCCGGACTACCGCGACTTCGTCACGGTCTGGCAGCGTGCGCTGAACATGCGCTGGGCCGACGGCCGCCCGGTGGAGGGCATCAATACCGAAGGCAACGGCGCCGCCGGCGACCCGCAGGACAACGGCAACATGGCGGTCAACTACAAGACCGAGCCCCTGTGGCTGCGCTTCGGCATGGCCCCCGACTCACCCTTCGGCCGCGCCGCCGGCCTGGGCTTTGGCGATGTGCCCAACGCCCACATGGCCTACGCCAACGCCCTGGTCGGTGGCGACCCGCAAACCCCGGTGCTGTACGCCAAGCCCGGCCAGCCAGTGCGCAACCATATCGTGATGCCCAGTGGCGGCAGCCGCGGCATGGTCTACCAGCTGGATGGCCACTTGTGGCCGCTGCACAACTACCAGGCCGAGAAGAGCGACGAGTACGGCTACCCGATGTGGCAGCCCGGCATCGGCTCGGTGCGCTTCGGCTACAACCCGATGGCCATGTACATCGGTGCCCAGGAAAGCGTGCTGCCGGCCGCGCACTTCAGCTTCATGCTGCCCAGTGCCGGCGGCGCCAACGCGGTGGCGGGCGACTACCTGTTCCGCGACTACGCCGCCTACGGCAACCTCTCGGGGCTGTGGGGGATCTTGCGGGTGACCAATGAAGCGCCGCCGGCAACGGCACCGGCGCAGTGACGGTAAATGGGGGCGCGAACATGAACAAGAAAACCCGCCTTGCATACATGGGGGTAGCACTGGGGGCTGTGCTGATCGGCCTGGGCGTGGCCTATGAAAGCCTCTGGTGCGATCCGCGCGAGTATTTGCAGGGCTCTGACGACCCGCAGGCCCCGCACCGGCTCAGCCGCGACGGCGTGACCGTGGAGTTCGAGGCCCGGCCGCTGGCGGGGGGCGAGCTGCAGGAGGGCAGCTTCGCCAACATCCGTTTCAAGGTCAGCGACCAGGCCAGTGGCCAGCCGCTGTCGGGCATGGCCCCGGGGGCGTGGATCGACCCGACGCAGTCGGCCCCGGAGGGCGACCGCGACCAGAGCTGCAAGGCCCGTGTCGCGCTGTTCCTCAAAAGCAGTATCGGCGCCCGGCCGTTGCTCGACTTGAACAGCTACTTCCTGTTGATGATGAACAAGGACGCCAGCCTGACGGTGATCGACCCGACCGTTTCGGTTGGCGGCGTGACCAGTACCATGGCCCGCATCGACCTGCCTGGGCGGCCCATGGACTGGGTGGCCACCGGTGACGACAAGCTGGTGTTCGTGTCCATCCCGGAGCGCGGCAAAGTCTCGGTGATCGACACCGAAACCTTCACCCGCGTGGCCGACCTGAACGCTGGCGACCAGCCCCTGCGCGTGGCCCTGCAGCCGGACCAGCACCGGTTGTGGGTAGGCAACAACAGCAGCGATCCGGCCAAGGGCGGGGTAACGGTGATCGATGTACCGGGGCGCAACACCCTGAAAACTTTCAACACCGGCGGCGGGCACCACGAAATCGCCTTCAGTGCCGACTCGCGCTACGCCTATGTCAGCAACCGCGACAGCGGCACCCTGAGTGTCATCGACATCCCGGAAATGCGCCTGGCCAAGACCATCAAGGTTGGCCCGCACCCGCTGTCGGTCAGTTATTCGGCGTTGTCCCAGGCGGTGTACGTGGTCGATGGCGAGGAGGGCAGCGTGCGCGTGTTCGATGCCCGCAACCACCAGCTGCGCCACACGGTCCAGGCCGCCCAGGGCCTGGGGCCGATGCGCTTCAGCAGCGATGGCCGCTACGGCATCGTGCTCAACACCCTGGAGAACCAGGCCCTGGTGATCGACGCCAGTACCGACAAGCTGATCCACCAGATCCCGGTGGCGGCCGAGCCGTACCAGCTGACCTTCACCAAGGGCTATGCCTACGTGCGCGGCCTGGCTTCGCCGAAGGTGAGCATGATCAACCTGGCCAGCCTGGGCGAAGGGCGTTCGCCGATCATCCAGGGCTTCGAGGCCGGCCCGGCGGCGCCACGCCAGGCCGGTGACCTGCCGCTGGCCCAGGGGCTGTCGGTGTCGCGTGACGACAATTCGGTGTTCGTGGTCAACCCGGTGGACAACACCACCTACTTCTACGCCGAAGGCATGAACGCACCGATGTCCGGCTACAACAACCGTGGCCACCAGGCCCGCGCCGCCATCGTCGTCGACCGCAGCCTGCGCGAACTGGCGCCGGGCGTGTACGGCTCGACGGTGAAGATGCCCGCCGCCGGCAAGTTCGACGTGGCCTTCCTGCTCAACCAGCCGCAGATCATCCACTGCTTCAGCACCGATGTGGCCGCAGCGCCGAGTGCCGGCAGGCGCAAGGGCGCCCACGCCGAGTTCATCGGCCTGGACCGGCCGTTGTCGCAGCACAGCGCCGTTACCGCGCGGGTGCGCATCGTCGGCGACGACGGCCAGCCGCGCCTGGGCCTGAGCGACCTGAGCCTGCGCTACTTCCTGGCGCCTTCGTCGATGCCGCAGAACCTGCAACTGGAGGAGGTGGGCGAGGGCATCTATCAGGCAGCCCTGACCCTGCCCGAAGCCGGCGCCTGGTACCTGCACGTGCAGTCGCCGTCGCTGGGGCGCAGGTTCGCCGAGGAAAACTACACCAGCCTGCGCGTCCTGCCGGCCGCAACGTCCACCGTTTCCGAGAATGACGTGAGGAACCTGCGATGAACGCCAAGCATGCTTGCAAACTATTGGCCCTGAGCCTGGCTTTTGCCGGCAACCTGGCCCAGGCCCATGGTGGCCACGACCACAACGGCCACGCCGAACAGCCACCGGCGGCGCGCCAGGAAAAGGCCAGCGTGCGCTTTGCCGATGTCTCGCTGCTGAACCAGGACGGCATGCCGGTACGCCTGGAAAAAGACCTGGTGGGCGACCACCTGGTGGTCATGGGCTTCATCTACACAAGCTGCACCACGGTGTGCCCGGTGGTGTCGTCGATAATGGGCAAGGTCCAGCAGCAGCTGGGTGGCCGGGTAGGGCAAGACATTCATCTGGTGTCGATCAGCGTCGACCCGCAACGTGACGATGCCAAGCGCCTGCAGGACTACGCCAAGGCCTTCCAGAAGGGGCCGGGCTGGAGCTGGCTGACCGGCACGCCGTACGCCATCAGCGAAACCCTCAAGGGCCTGGGCAGCTTCAGCGCCGATCTCAGGCAGCACCCGCCGCTGATCTTGGTGGGTGACGGGCGCACCGGGCACTGGACGCGCTACTACGGGTTCACCGACCCGGCAGTGCTGATCGACGAAATCAACCGCCTCGGCGCCCGCCGGGTGCATGCCAAGAGCACGGCCATTGCCGACCATCACGAGGTGCAACCATGAGCCAGGTAAGCAACCGCCGCGTTGCCATGCGCGGTTTTGACTGGCTGGTGCTGGGTGGCTGCCTGTGGATCCTCGCCTCGGTGGCGTTCGCCCATGAAGGCCATGCCCCGCAGGCGCCAGAACCGCAGCCGGCCCCGCAGGCGATGACCAGTGGCGGCGGCACCCGCGATGCCCAGACCTGGTTCACCGACACTGTGCTCAAGGACCAGAACGGCCGCGAGCTGCGCTTCTACAGCGATGTGCTCAAGGACAAGGTGGTGATGCTCAACGTGATCTTCACCCACTGCACCGACGCCTGCCCGCTGATTACCCGCAAGTTGCGTGAAGTGCGCGAGACCATGGGGCCGCAGCTGGCCAGCCAGGTGACCTTCGTGTCGATCAGCAGCGACCCGCTCAACGACACCCCCGAAGTGCTCAAGGCGTTTGCCGAGAAGCAGGGCGTGGATGGGCCCAACTGGGTGTTCCTGACGGGTGACAAGGCCAATGTCGACCTGGTGCTCGGCCGCATCGGCCAGTTTCTGCCCAGCCCCGAGCAGCATTCGACACAGCTGATTGCCGGCGACGTGGCCGGCAAGCGCTGGAGCAAGATCCGCCCGGATGCGCCGCCTGCGGCGATTGCCCAGCGCATGCAGTTGCTGGCACTGCCTTTGGCAGGGCGGTGAGCATCATGCGCAGTACTTCGCCAATGCCGGCGCCAAATTTGGCGCGAATCCCGGCGCGAATCCCTGTAGGAGCGGCCTTGTGTCGCGATCGGGCGCGCAGCGGCCGCAGGACCGGCGAATGTGTTTCATCAGGTACTCCGGGTATGCCGGTTTTACGGCCGCTGCGCGCCCGATCGCGACACAAGGCCGCTCCTACAGGGATTCGCGTCCGTATTGAAGCAGTGCTGCGCTATCTGGCATTCGCATTAGGCATTGCCATGTGCAGCGGTGCACTCGCCCTGGACCTGACCGAACATGAACAAGCCGGCAAACACCTCTACCGCCAGGGCGTCTCCAGCAGCGACGCACAACTGCAGGCCCGGGTCGGTGTCAGCGACATGACGGTCCCCGCCAGCGTGCTGCCCTGTGCCAGCTGCCACGGCAACGATGGCCGCGGCCGCGCCGAAGGGGGGGTACGCCCGCCCAGCCTCGACTGGCAGCGCCTGGCGCAAGGCCAGGGCGAACGCGAGGTCAACGGCCGCCGCTATCCGGCCTACACCGACAGCAGCCTGGCCCGGGCCATCCAGCATGGCGTCGACCCGGCCGGTAATCGCCTGGACCCGGCCATGCCACGCTTCGAGCTGACCCTGGCCGACCAGCGCAACCTCACGGCCTACCTCAAGCGCCTGGCCCAGGAGCGCGACCCCGGCGTGGAGGAGGGCGTGCTGCGCCTGGGCACCTTGCTGCCGGCATCCGGCCCGCTGGCCGAGGCCGGGCAGGTGGTGCGTGCGGTGCTGGAAGACGGCCTGACGCAACTCAACCAGCAGGGTGGCATCCACGGGCGACGCCTGGAACTGGTGGTGCTCGACCCGGGCGCCGACCCGGCCAGCGCCGAACGGGCACTGCAGCAGTTGCTGGAGCAGGAACGGGTGTTCGCCCTGATCGCGCCATTGGTACCCATGCTCGACCAGCGCCTGGCAACCTTGCTGGCGCCACACAATGTACCGCTGATCGGCAGCACCCCACGAAGCGGCGGCAGCCCACAGATTTTCGACCCGTTGCCCGGCTTGCCCGCGCAATTGCTGAGCCTGGCCGGCCACGCCCGCGCAGCGCTGGGCCTGGCAGCGGGCGACCTGCGTGTGGTGTATGCCGGCAATGAACATGCGGCGTTGGCCGAACAGGTGCGCGAACGCCTGCTGCAGCAGGGCTGGGCAACACCTGCGGCCCAGGCCTTTGCAGGAAAAGCCGTGGACGGGCAGGGCATTGTCTTCCTTGGCCGTGCCCAGGCCTTTGCCGAACTGGCTTCGGCGCTGCAGTCAGCCGGCCGCCAGCCATACCTGTTTGGCGCCTCCAGCCAGGTGACCGGCGCCGTGGCGCGCTTGCCCGAGTTCTGGTCGCAACGGGTGTTCCTGGCTTATCCCTACGTGCCCGAGGACTGGACCGAACAGGGCCTGGCGACCCTGGCCGGCCTGCAGCAGCGCCAGGGCCTCGACCCTCGCCAGGCGTCGTTGCAGGTAAACACCCTGTGCGCCCTGCGCCTGTTGAGCGAAGCGTTGAAGCAGACTGGCCGTGACACCAGCCGCGAGCAGCTGATTGCCGCGCTGGAGGGCCTGCATGATGTGTCCACCGGCCTGACCCCGGCCCTGGGCTTCGGCCCCGGTCGCCGCCAGGGCATGGCCGGTGCCCATGTGGTGGCGGTGGCCCTTCCCGGGCCGCGCTTTACCGCGGTCACCCCGTACCGGCCACTGCCGGACAGCCCTTGAGCGGAGGTTGCCATGCGTGTTCTGTTGTTGTGCCTGTTGCAGGTGCTGGCCAAGGCAAGCTGGGCCGATATGCCGGCGGCACGGGTCAACGGTGTGGAGATCGAGACGATGCGCCTGGAGCGCTATTTCAGCGAATACCTGGACGCCCAGGGCCGCGCGGTGGCCAGCATCCGCAACCCGAACCTGTACCAGCGCCTGCGCGATCAGGCCCTGGATGAACTGATCGACAAGGAGCTGTTGTGGCAGGAGGCCCAGCGCCTCGGCATAGCCATCAGCGACGAGCAGGTGTCGGCGCATGTGGGCGAGATCGAGGCCGCGCTTGGCAGCCCGGCAATTTTTGAGCGGCGGCTGGCGGAAGCGGGTTTCGATAGGGCACAGTACAATGAGTACACCCGGCGCGAGCTGGCCGCGCAGCAGGTGTACGCCCAGCTCAGCGCGGTCGCCGCGCCCAGCGAGGCCGAAGTGGAGGCATTCTATGATGCCAATTCGCAAAACCTGCAAGGAGTGCAGCAACAAAGTGACGAGCCTTCGGTCATACGCGAACAGGGCCTGGTCCTGGCCAGGGCCACGCTCATCGGGCAGCGGGAGGCGCAGGCGCGCCAGTCCGTGCGCCAACGTTTGCGTGCGTCCGCTACCGTGGAGATCGCCGACTGAGGCCCCTGATGGCGTTTCCCCAATGCTGGGGAATAACGAAATAGCAGTGTGCCATCGCTTTCCCCGCATGTGGGGAACGGGGCTGGTGCGCCTGCCCGCCGCGTTGCGGGTAGTGATCGGTGCCCCTGCAAAATCAATGAGTTACGGTTATTCAGCATGACTATTCACGCCTGGCACGAAGCCTGCTCAAGCCTGTACAGGGGCGCACTTCGCAGACCGGGTTACCGGGCAGTTCTTGGGAGTCGACCTTGGTGAACAGAGTATTGGTAGTCGATGACGAACAGACTCTTGCGCAGAACCTGCAAGCGTACCTGCAGGCGCAAGGCCTGGAAGTTCATGTTGCCCACGACGGTGCCAGTGGTATCGAGCAGGCTGCAAGCCTGGCACCGCAAGTGATCGTGCTGGATTACCGCTTGCCCGACATGGAGGGTTTTCAGGTTCTGGAGACCGTACGCAGGAACAGGCAGTGCCACTTCGTGCTGATTACCGCCCACCCCACCGTCGAAGTGCGTGAGCGGGCCGCCGAGCTGGGTGTGAGCCATGTCCTGTTCAAGCCGTTCCCGTTGGTGGAACTGGCCCGTGCAGTCTTCGACCTGATGGGCATCGAGCGCCGGCGCAGGGCCACGGACAACCCGGCTGAAGGGTTCGTCGAACGACGCCAGAACAGGAACGAATCGTTCCCCCTGCAGTTGTACGATGGAAGCTGGGTTTTGGCCGACCGCCGCCGTAACGGCGCCAAGCCCCCAGGGCCCGACGACGATCAACTGCTCACAGGGGAATAGCGGCGCCCGCACCCCTGGCCGAGCCAGCCTGCGACGCGCCCCTGAGCGGAGTCGCAGGCCATGCCAGAAGCATTCGATGCAACCCAGGACGCTCCACCGCCTGCACCGGCCTCTTCGCGGGTAAACCCGCTCCCACAGGGGCACTGCAATCCTGAAGATATCGAAAATCCTGTGGGAGCGGGTTTACCCGCGAAAGGGCCGGCACAGGTAAAAGCATATTCTGCCTACCCCCGCGACCTGCTGGCCCAGGCCCGCCTGCAAACCAGCGACGAACGCCTGCTCACCCGCCTGGAACAGCTGGCCGGCGACACCCCCGACACCTTCACCCAGCGCCTGGGCCTGACCCTGCATTACCCGGTGCTGGGCAGCCACACGCTGCTGGCGAGCACCCCACGCTTCGACAAGGTCAGCCTGGCGATGTGCCTGAAGCGTGAATTCGTGCTGATCGAGCAGGGCGGCCAACTGCTGGGCGTGTTCGCCGACCCCTTCGACCACGCCCGTCTGGCCTGGATCGACGACGTGCTGCAAGGCGCACCGCTGTACCTGGCCCACGCCGCCGACCTGGCCACCTTCCTGGCCCGCCACGAAGAAAGCTTCCACGCCGTGGACGCCCTTGACCACGACGCCGAAACCAGCAGCGAAAGCGACCCGCTGCAGCGCCTGTCGCTGGCCAGCATCAGCGAAGACCAGAGCCGCGTGGTCAAGCTGGTCAACTCCACGCTGTACGACGCCCTCAAGCTGCACGCCAGCGACATCCACCTGGGCATGACCGGCCAGGGCCTGACCATCAAGTACCGCATCGACGGTGTGCTAAACGGCGCCGGCAAGGCCAGCGGCAGCGCCTTCGCCGACCAGGTGATCTCGCGCATCAAGGTGATGGCCGAGCTGGACATCGGCGAAAAACGCGTGCCCCAGGACGGCCGTTTCAAGGTTGCCGTGGGCGACCGGCAAATCGACTTCCGGGTATCGATCATGCCCAGCATCTTCGGCGAAGACGCGGTGCTGCGGGTGCTCGACAAGCAGGACCTGTCCGACCGGGTCAGCGGCGTGCAGCTGCAGGCCCTGGGCTTTGCCGAGGAAACCCTGCGCGCCCTGCGCCGGCTGGCCGCCGAACCCTACGGCATGATCCTGGTCACCGGCCCCACCGGCAGCGGCAAGACCACCACCCTGTACGCCATGATCAGCGAGATCAACCACGGCGTGGACAAGATCATCACCATCGAGGACCCGGTCGAATACCAGCTGCCCGGCGTGCTGCAGATCCCGGTCAACGAGAAGAAGGGCCTGACGTTCGCCCGCGGCCTGCGCTCGATCCTGCGCCACGACCCGGACAAGATCCTGGTCGGTGAAATCCGCGATCCGGACACCGCGCAAATCGCCGTGCAGTCGGCGCTCACCGGCCACCTGGTGTTCACCACCATCCACGCCAACAACGTGTTCGATGTGATCGGCCGCTTCAGCCAGATGCAGGTCGACCCCTACAGCTTCGTCTCCGCGCTCAATGCGGTGCTGGCCCAGCGCCTGATCCGCCTGGCCTGCCCGCACTGCGCCACGCCGTGCGAAGTCGACGACGACACCCTGTACGGCGCGGGCCTGACCCGCGAGGGCGTGGCCGGCTGGAAGTTCGTCCGCGCCCAGGGTTGCGGCCAGTGCCGCGGCAGTGGCTACCGCGGCCGCAGCGCCATCGCCGAACTGCTGCACCTGGACGACGACCTGCGGCAGATGATCGTCGAGCGCCGCCCCCTGTCGCAAATAAAGAACCTCGCCTGCCAGCGCGGCCTGCGCCTGCTGCGGGCCTCGGCCCTGGACCTGGTCCGGGATGGCCGTACCACTCTCGAGGAGATCAACCGTGTCACATTCATCTGATCGTGGCGCTTACAGATACAGTGCCGTACTCGGCGCCGAAGGCGTGGGCCTGGGTAGCTGGCACGCCAATCACCACCAATGGCTGGGCAGCCGCGACTTTACCTGTGATGCCGCCCAACCGGCCTGGGAGGCTGCCGTCGATGCCCTGGCCACCCTGCTGGCCGAGCATGCCGTGCGCGGTGCCCAGTTGCGGGTGCTGCTGTCGGCCCGCTACAGCCGCTTCTGCCTGGTGCCCTGGAGTGATGCCATCAGCCACCCGCGCGAGCTGGACGCCTACGCCCGGGCCTGTTTCGAAAACCTCTACGGGCAGCCGCTGGACGACTGGCGCATCGTGCTGTCGCCCGAGCCGGCCGGCGCCGCGCGCATCGCCACGGCGCTGCCCGAAGCCCTGCTGCAGCGGCTGCAGGCGCTGGGCCGGGAAAGCCACCTGAGCCTGCGCTCGGTGCAGCCGTACCTGATGGCCGCCTACAACCGCTGCTCGGCACAGCTGGAGCAGGGCGACTTCCTGTTCGTCCTGGCCGAACCGCGCCGCAGCGTGCTGCTGCTGGCCGCCGGCGGGGCCTGGCAGCAAGTGCTGGCGCAAGGCTGCGCCGACAGCGACCAGGCCCTGCAAGCACTGATCGAGCGCACTTGCGAGCTGTACGGCGAACACCTGCCACGGGTCTACCTGCATGCCCCGGGCCGGGGCGAGGTGCCGCAACTGGCGGCGGTGCAGCTGTGCCAGCCGGCCAGCGACGCCGACCCGCTGTGCGCCATGTGGCGGGCGGTGGCCTGACATGCGCCGCCTCGACCTGGAATTCCAGCCCCGGCGCAACAGCCCGTTGGCCTGGTCGCTGCTGGCCGTGGCGAGTGCCATGGTCGCCGGCCTGGTGCTGCTGCAACAAAGCTTGCAGGCCGAGCAGGTCGAAGTGGAGGCCAGCGTGCACAGCCTGGAGCAGCAACTGGGCCGTCGCCCGGCCACTGTCGCACCGCTGGGCAGCGCCGCCAGCCGCGAACAGGCCGAGCGCCTGGCGCAGATGCAAAGCGTGTCGCAGCAGCTGCAACGGCCCTGGCAGCAGCTGTTCGCCATGCTTGAAGCGCAACCCCAGGACGACGTGGCGCTGCTCAGCCTGGCCCCCGACGCGCGCAAAGGCCAGCTGCGCATCACCGCCGAGGCGCGCAACCTGGAAGCGATGCTGCAGTACCACCAGCGCCTGGAAGCCAGTGCCGAGCTCAGCGATGTGTCGCTGCTCAACCACGAGGTGCTGGCCGCGCAGCCCGAGCACCCGGTGCGCTTCACCCTCACCGCCACCTGGGAGACCGGCCATGCGCGCCCGTGAATCGCTGAACAGCCTGATCCTCCAGGAACGCCTGCGTCGCGTCGGCCCGGTCGGCCTGGCTGCAATTGCGGTGGGCCTGCTGGCCGTGGGCGTGCTGTGCGCCGGGGTGTTGCCGCAATGGCAGAACCTGCGCGAACTGCGCGCCGCCGAAGCGGACGCCAGCGTGCAGGTCGAGCGGGTCAGGCGTGGCGAGCTGAAGATCGCCATCAAGCCCGAGCAGCAGGCCCTCGACAGCCTGCGCCAGCAACTGCCGGGGCAGCCCCGGGCCAGCGAGCTGATCGAGCGCCTGTACCACTTGGCCAGCGCCGAGCATATCAGCCTGGCGCGTGGCGAATATGCCCTGGGCATCGACCCCAGGACGCAACTGGCGCGTTACCAGATCGTGCTGCCGGTGCGCGGCAGCTACCCGCAGATTCGCGGCTTCCTCAGGGGCCTGCTCAAGCAGTTGCCGACCCTGGTGCTGGAAGACCTGGAGCTGCAACGCAAACGCATTGGCGACAGCGAGCTCAACGCGCGCCTGCGCATGACCCTTTACCTGTCGAGGTCGTGATGAACACACAACGTGCTGTCATCTGGGTTGGCTTCCTCGGCGTGAGCGCGGCGCTGGCCTGGGCCCCGGGCCATTGGTTCGGCCAGGAAGACAGTGTTGCCCCCTTCGCGGGCAAACCGACTCCCACAAAATCGGCGGTATCCACGGTCCCTGTGGGAGCGGGTTTACCCGCGAAAGGGCCGGAACAAGCCTCAAGAGATCTCTTCCCAACCCAGCAATGGACCAAACCCCAGGCCCTGGCCACCGTCACCGAACAACCCGTGGTCACCGCACCCGCCGTAGCCGCAGCCCCGACTGCACCGGCCCTGCCATTCCAGTTCATTGGCCGCATCGGCGACCGCGACGACCTGCAGATCTTCCTGCAGAGCGGCGAAAAACTCTACGTCGTGCGCCAGGGCGACGTGATCGAAGACACCTACCGCCTCGAACGGGTATCGGCCAGCGAGCTGCACCTGGTCTACCTGCCTTTGCATCAGTCGCAGACTTTGTCTGTAGGGAGCGCACCATGAAGTCGTCAAAGCTGTGCAAACCGGCTCCGTTCCTGCTAATGGCGCTGTGCGTGGCCATTGCCGGCTGCGGCTCCAGCGCGGTACGCAAGGACAGCGACCAGCTGATGAAGGAGGGCCAGTACGAAGCCGGCATCGCCCGCCTGGAAGAAGCCCTGCGCGAGGACCCGCGTGACACCGAGCTGAACATCGCCCTGGCCCACAGCCGCCAGGCTGCGGTCGAGGCGCTGCTGACCCAGGCCGACGCCGACCGCATCCGCCACGACTTCGCCAGCGCCCGCATGGGCTATGGCCGGGTGCTGACCCTGGAGCCGAACAACCGCCGCGCCCAGGAAGGCATCCGCCAGCTGGAGCTGATCCGCACCCTCGACGAGCGCGTGGCGCTGGGCCAGGCGGCGCTGCGCCAGGGCGACCTGTTCGGTGCCGAGCGCTACATGCGCGAAGTGCTGCGCCTGGACCCGCAGAACCAGAAGGGCATTGCCCTGCGCAGCGACATCGAGAACGTGCAGGCGCGCACCGCGCAGCCGTTCCCGCAGCTGCGCAGCAAGCTGGAGCGGCCGGTGACCCTGGAGTTTCGCGATGCCAACCTGAAGACCATCTTCGAGGTGCTGTCCCAGGTCGCCGGCATCAATTTCATCTTCGACAAGGACATGCGCCCGGACATGAAGGCCACCATCTTCGTGCGCGAGTTGCGCATCGAGGACGCCGTGGCGCTGCTGCTGGAACAGAACCAGCTGCGGCAGAAGATCGTCAACGAAAACACCCTGATGATCTACCCCGACTCGCCGCAGAAGACCAAGGACTACCAGGAACTGGTCATGCGCACCTTCTACCTGACCAGCATCGACTCCAACACCGCGCTGAACATGGTCAAGACCATGCTCAAGACCCGCGACGTGTTCGTCGACGAACGCCTCAACACCCTGACCATGCGCGACACCCCCGATGCCGTGCGCATGGCCGAGAAGCTGCTGCAGTCGCAGGACCAGTCCAACCCCGAGGTGGTGCTGGAAGTGGAGGTGATGGAAGTGGCCACTTCGCGCATCCTCGACCTCGGCCTGCAATGGCCCAACACCTTCGGCGTGCTGAGCTCCGACGGCCAGCCGGTGAGCGTGCTCGACCAGCTCAAGGGCATCGACTCCAGCCGCATCAGTATCGCGCCGGCACCGCAGGCCAAGATCAACGCCCAGGACAAGGACATCAACACCCTGGCCAGCCCGGTGATCCGCGTCAGCAACCGTGAGCAGGCGCGCATCCACATCGGCCAGCGGGTACCGATCATCAGCGCCACCTCGGTGCCGTCCACCCAGGGCCCGGTGATCACCGAAAGCGTCACCTACCTGGACGTGGGCCTGAAGCTCGAGGTGCAGCCCACCGTGCACCTGAACAACGAAGTGGCGATCAAGGTAGCCCTGGAGGTGAGCAACGCCACCCCGCTGGAAGCCACGCGCCAGGGCACCATCCCGGTCCAGGTCGACACCCGTAACGCCCAGACCACCCTGCGCCTGCACGATGGCGAAACCCAGGTGCTGGCCGGGCTGGTGCGCAACGACCACAACGCCAGCGGCAACAAGATCCCGGGCCTTGGCGACATCCCCGGCCTGGGCCGGCTGTTCGGCAGCAACAAGGACGACATGAGCAAGTCGGAGCTGGTGCTGGCGATCACCCCGCGCATCGTGCGCAACCTGCCGTACCAGAGCCCGTCGGACATGGAGTTCGCCACCGGCACCGAGTCGGCCATGCAGGTGCGGCAGATAGCGCCGTTGCCGCCGGCGGATGTGCCTGGCAATGCCCCGGCCACCGATGCCCCGGTGGTGGAAAGCCAGATGGCGATCGCCCCGGCCAAAGGGAGCCCGCGGCCATGATCGCGCAGCGCCGCATGCAGGGCTTCAGCCTGATCGAGGTGGTGCTGACCCTGGCACTGCTCGGGCTGCTTGCCAGCATGGCCGCGCCGCTGACCGAAACCGTGGTTCGCCGCGGCAAGGAACAGCAGCTGCGCGAGGCGCTGTACCAGATTCGCGACGCCATCGACGCCTACAAGCGCGCGTTCGATGCCGGCTATATCGAGAAGCGCCTGGACGCCAGTGGCTACCCGCCGAACCTGCAAGTGCTGGTGGACGGCGTGCGCGATGTGCGCAGCGCCAAGGGCGCCAAGTTCTACTTCCTGCGGCGCATCCCGCACGACCCGCTGGTGGCGGCCAAGGGTGAGGACGAAGGCGGGTGGGGGCTGCGCGCCTACGACAGCAGCCCCGACAACCCGCGCGAAGGCGAAGACGTGTTCGACGTGTATTCCAAGGCCCGCGGCAAAGGCCTGAACAACATCCCCTACGGGCAATGGTGACAGCCATGAAACGCAGCAAAGGCTTCACCCTGATCGAACTGCTGGTGGTGCTGGCGATCATCGCCACGCTGATGACCATTGCCATGCCGCGCTACTTCAACAGCCTGGAAAGCTCCCGCGAAGCCACCCTGCGCCAGAGCCTGGCGGTGCTGCGCGAGGCGCTGGACCACTACTACGGCGACACCGGCCACTACCCCGACTCGCTGGAGCAGTTGGTGGAACAGCGTTACCTGCGCAACACCCCGGTCGACCCGATCACCGAGCGCAGCGATGCCTGGCAGCTGGTGCCACCGCCCGAAGGCGTGGCCGGCGGCGTGGCCGATATCAAGAGCGGTGCCACAGGGAGGGCGCGCGATGGCAGCCTGTTCGCGGAATGGTAAGGCCGACGCCGGCTTCACCTACCTGGGCGTGTTGCTGCTGATTGCGGTCAGCAGCGTGGCCCTGGCCGCCACCGGCACGCTCTGGGCCAGTGCTGCCCAGCGTGACCGCGAACGCCAGCTGTTGTGGGTGGGCAGCCAGTATGCCCAGGCCCTGCGCAGCTACTACCGCGCCTCGCCGGGGCTGGCCCAGTATCCGCAGGAACTGGCCGACCTGCTGCAGGACAACCGCTTCCCGCAGGCCAGGCGGCACATTCGCCGGCTGTACCCAGACCCCATCACCAACAGTGACGATTGGGGCCTGCTGCGCTCGATCGATGGCCGCATCACCGGCGTGCACAGCCGCTCGGACGCCACCCCGTTCAAGCGCAGTGGCTTCAGCGCCGAATGGAGCGGTTTCGATGGGCTGGAACATTACAGCGACTGGCAGTTCGTCGCCGAGCAGGCCTTTACCGAAAGTGCCGGTGGTGTGCAGACCCATGCCGGCCCGGGAGACACGCCGTGAGCCGCCTGGCCGCGCTGTGCCTGGGCCTGCTGCTGGTGGCAGTGCTGGCCACCTCGGCCAGGGCCGGGGACGAGGACGAGATGCAAGGCTTCATCGTCGACAACACCATCTCGCACATCGGCCACGACTTTTACTACTACTTCGCCGACCGCCTGCGCGCCACCAGCCGGCTTGATTTCAACCTGGTGGTGCGCGAACGCCCGGATGCCCGTTGGGGCAGCCTGGTCACCGTGGAATTCGAGCGTGAGGTGGTGTACCGCCGCTTCCTGCCGCCGAACACCACCGAGCTCAAGGACGAGGCCGTTGCAGCAGCCGACCTGGTCAAGCAACAAATCATCCAACGCAAGTTGCAACGCCTGCTGCAGGACACCACCGATCTGGAGAGGGACGAGCTATGAAGTACCACATACCCCGTTGCATCGCCGCCTGCCTGTTTGCCAGCGCATGTGCCGCCCAGGCCACCGAGCTGGTGTACACCCCGGTCAACCCGGCCTTTGGCGGCAACCCGCTCAATGGCACCTGGCTGCTGAACAACGCCCAGGCGCAGAACGACTACGACGACCCCGACCTCAAGGACCGTTCCTCGGCCTTTACCGGCACCACGGCCCTGGAGCGCTTCAGCAACCAGCTGGAGTCGCGGATGTTGTCGCAGTTGCTGGACAACATCAGTAACGGCAACACCGGCAGCATGGCGACCGATGCGTTTCTCATCGACGTCATCGACGATTCCGGGGCCTTGAGTATCAAGGTCACCGATCGCGCCACAGGAGAAATTTCGATCATTGAGGTCAGCGGCCTGAACCCTTGAGGGGGCAAGGCTATTTGTTGGGGAGAGAACACCATGAAACGTCTGCTGAGCACGCTGCTGATCCTCACCGCCCTGGGTCTGCACGGTTGTGGCCTGCGCGAACCGATGCCCGCCGAACAGGACTCGGAAACCCCGACCCTGACCCCGCGTGCCTCGACCTACTACGACCTGATCAACATGCCACGGCCCAAGGGCCGGTTGATGGCGGTGGTGTATGGTTTCCGCGACCAGACCGGGCAGTACAAGCCGACCCCGGCCAGCTCGTTCTCCACCAGCGTCACCCAGGGCGCGGCAAGCATGCTGATGGACGCCCTGAACGCCAGCGGCTGGTTCGTGGTGCTGGAGCGTGAAGGCCTGCAGAACCTGCTGACCGAGCGCAAGATCATCCGTGCTTCGCAGAAAAAGCCCGACGTGCCGGAAAACATCATGGGCGAGCTGCCACCGCTGCAGGCCGCCAACCTGATGCTGGAGGGCGGCATCATTGCCTACGACACCAACGTGCGCAGCGGCGGCGAGGGGGCGCGCTACCTGGGTATAGACATCTCCCGCGAGTACCGGGTCGACCAGGTGACCGTGAACCTGCGCGCGGTGGACGTGCGCACCGGGCAGGTGCTGGCCAACGTGATGACCAGCAAGACCATCTATTCGGTTGGGCGCAGTGCGGGGGTGTTCAAGTTCATCGAGTTCAAGAAGCTGCTCGAGGCCGAGGTGGGGTACACCACCAACGAACCGGCGCAGCTGTGCGTGCTGTCGGCGATTGAGGCGGCAGTGGGGCACTTGCTGGCGCAGGGGATCGAGCGGCGGCTGTGGCAGGTGGCGGGGGATGCGGGGGAAGGGCAGGCTACGGTGGACAAGTACCTGAGCCAGAATCAGCAGCCTGATTGAGCTTGAGGGCCTCTTCGCGGGTGAACCCGCTCTCACAGGGCAACACATAAATCATTGATTTAGCACGGTTCTGTGGGAGCGGGCGTGCCCGCGAACACCGGCGGAGCCGGTGCCATACACCGCGTTGGCCGCTTCGCGGGCACGCCCGCTCCCACAAGGGAAGGTGACACGCTTTCGAACATTGTTCCCTGTGCGACAGCGCAGTCCCAAGGGCTGGGCAATCTCTCACAGGGACAGCGCTGGCATCGGGCTTGGAGGTCAGATTGGTCCGCTGAACGCCAATTCAAGGTCGGGCTGGATCATGGTCGTGCGGATTCAAGTTACGACAATGTTTGCATGGAGCGGGACAAAATGCTTCTACCCGTTCTAGGCTCTGTACGAAATCCCGAGAAACTCAAGCGGCGCCCTTCGGAAGCTTAAATTCTGCAGGTTCCCGGCCAAAAGAACTTTCGGACGAGACCTGGACTTTGGTCGCCGACCTCCTCACTGAAACCAGCGCCGGGGGCAGCCCCGCCTGAGCGACCGCCTGATGCTTGATGGCGTGCTCTGGGTACTCTGTCCCGGCGCTGCGTGGCGAGATATGCCGGAGCGCTTCGGCCATGGCCAACGGGTACCAACGGTTCCTATTGAGCAGCGGTTATCAGCGATTTATTGTTTCTCGAAGCAATAATACCTGCTGTGATAGGGTGCCATGTACTGTGTGAGCGCGCTTGGGGGGAATGCCCTCTGTTATTAGGAGTACTTCGGGTTTTAGATCGAGTGCCCGAGCTGTTGACCATGTGTTAAGTTCTTTAGATGTGATTTGCGTTTTTTTTGATTTTTCATGCCATTCTCTCATGGCACTTACATCGACATGCGTGAAGGGTTCTGAGGGTGTCCTACGAATGTGGGCGTGACTGACAGGTGGGTTGAATACCTGCTCTATTTGCTCGGCTGTTAGCTCTGGAGCGGCGGTTGGGTCTAATTGCCCTGCGCGGTCTACTTTACCGGCATCTGAAGGGCGCTTCCTGGTCATGAGGTCTTTGACAAGCTCGAACTCCGTGTCGAATTTTTCATTCGTTCTTGGTGTTGGTTTGTGTTTCTTTTCTATTGTTTTTTGAGGAGCACGCAGGGTGGGCGTGCTCATATTTTTTTTTCGGGTGCGGCCCGATTGATCTGAATAGTTTATGGGGTCATTACCGCAGTAGGCGTAAGCATTGATCCCGCCCGCCGCAAATGGGCTTAGTGCGTCAGGTGAGCAAAGGCGCATCAGAATGGTAATATAGGCACGGTATCCATTTCCCATCAGGTACATTGGAGCAGCTGATGTCCTGGGTTGCCCGGTAAAACCTGTTGATGTGAGAGGGGGGGCTGCCTGTCGGTTGTAACCGTACGGAGTGAAAACCTGCTGTATAGGGGTGCAACGCACACTGCCTGTTATGGGAGAGTTGGCCATGTCTGAACCGACGAGTGTGGTAGCTGCCCGACCGGTTTCGTATAAAGATTCGGCCACTACCACAGACCCATTGCGGATGCACGTCGTGCTGCCCAAGCTTGTCATCACATGTTGTAAGTGCGCACCCATGTAAAAGTAGAGTAGATGGTCTTGGTTGAACATCTGGACTATCCGGTTTTGGAGTTTGGGGTAATGTGATCTGAAAATTCGTGATGTGCTACTGGCAGTTTTGATAGTTGACATACTTTCAGTGGCGTCGAACCTGCGCAACCAACGAACCGGTGCCAGAATCAGCAACCGTGATTGGCTTCGAGGGCCTCTTCGCGGGTGAACCCGCTCCCACAGGGACAGCGCTGGCCTCGGGCTTGGAGGTCAGATTGATTCACCGAACACCAACTCAAGGTCGGCCTGGATCATGGTCGTACGGATTCACGTTACGGCAATGGTTGCGTGGAGTGGGACAAAATGCTTCTACCCGTTTTAGCAGCTTGCGGATTGCGTCGCTACTGACATTTTTGACAGCTGTCATATTTAACTGAGTCTGATTCAGTTGTGTTTCAACCAGAATTGGCTCGGGATCGAAAAATGAAGCGTTTACTGACCACCTTCGTGACATCCGCTGCTTTTTTGTTTGCCGAGCTGGGTGTTTGCGCGCCAATCCGAAGCCCGGAACAAGACGAAGCGACGGTATTGGCTTTCTGGACGCCGGAAAACATGAAATTGGCCGAGTCAGCGTTCGGTGGCCCAGCCAATCCAGTCAATGAGGTGCTAACAAAAGACGGGGATAGATTTGGCTTCATCGAGGTAACTCAAGCACATACAGACAAACTGGGTCGTCGTGCGGGAGTTCTGTTCTACGTTTCCACAGACGGCGTGCCCCAGCACTGCTCGGCCACGGTGCTTGACTCTCCGAAGGGTGACCTGGTGCTTACTGCCGCGCATTGCGTTGTCGAGAGGGGATGCAACTGGAAGGGCATGGCACTTTTTGTACCAAGTTATGATGGCACAGCAGCAGAGTCTCAGCGCGCGCCCTTGGGACGCTGGCCTGTTCACTATAAATACATTCCGGTTGAAGACGCCTATTCAAGCGTAGATAGCGACCTGGCAATTGTCAGTGTCTTTCCTCAGCAAGGCATGTCGTTGCAGTCCAAGCTTGGTGGTGCGAGCAAGCCATATATATCGGAAGCGGAGGAAAAATTACCTAACGGCGAGATCTGGAGTTACCCCGGGGTATACTACAGTGGCGGTGAAATGCAAAGATGCTTGTCAAGGCTGGAACCCATAGTGCATACGAGCGGTATAAGCACACCTAATTGCGCGACCATGTCTGGCAGCAGCGGAAGCGGTTTCAGAATTGTGGAAGAAGACAGCGATTGGGTCGCCGGGGTTGTACATGGCACTGGTATTTCATCGCGACTGCGCGAAAGCACTTTCGATGGCCTCTATAAATTGGCAAGCGGTGCCAGTGACCAGGCTTCTGAATGTTCAGCCCCATGAGTGCTGAGCATTTGAGGGAAAGTAAAAGGGCCTCTTCGCGGGTGAGCCCGCTCCCACAGGTTCAGCGTCAACTCGAAGCCTGCGCAGTACCTCTAGGAGCGGGCGCGCCCGCGAAGCAGGCGACGCGGTGGATGGCACCGGCTTTGCCGGTGTTCGCGGGCATGCCCGCTCCCACAGGTACCGCGTAATCTCAAGTGCGACACCGTCCCTGTGGGAGCGGGTTTACCCGCGAAGAGGCCGGTGCAGGCGACACAACATGGTGATCACTGCTGATTGGCCGGCCGGTGATGAGTGAGAGGCGGCAATGGAAGTGTTACTGCACATTCCCTTCGCTTGAAACGCTTCCCCGACACCGGTAGTCTTTGCCCGCTGCTGTAAGTCCAGCAGCCGGGTTTGGTAGCCCGCGATCAATCAAGGCGCACAAGCGCCCGCTCTGCGATACAGTTGGCCCTTTTTTGTGCCCGGCTGTTTCGTTTTATGGCGGCTGTGCGTAGGGCGCCTCCGTGCGCGCCGGTTTCCTTGATTCCCGGTCTACCAACCTGCGTACAGCCGTCACCATCTCGTTTGGTAGCGATTTGTGGCGGCTCCAGTGAATCAAGGAGCGACACAATGACAAAAGGCTTACCCGATCCTCCCGTACGCGCCACCACGGCGTCCTCCAGTTTCTCCACGTGCGAATGCAGCCATCCACCGTTGTTTGCCGTGCGTTCAGGGGTGGACTACGAAGATGCGCTGGTGCATCTGTCCACGCTGCTCAAAGGGGCGTTTGCGACCAATCTCAAGGCACTGGAACTGGCCAAGGGGACCTGTCGTGATCTGTTGTTGAGCAACGACCATGGGCTGGATTCGGCCAAGGCGGTGGTGGAGGCGTTGCTGGATGGGGTGGAGAGACAGCAACTGGTTGGGCGGAAGACGGTGCCAGGTGTCTAACTGGCGTTTGGGCTTTGTCGGACTCAAGCGGCAGCCGTGACTGACCTCGAGGGCCCCTTCGCGGGTGAACCCGCTCCCACAGGTACAGCGCCAACTCGAAGCCCGCGCAGTACCTGTGAAGGCGGGAGCGCCCGCGAAACAGACAACGCGTGCGCTGTTCAAATCGTGCAAGCCCGCGAAGAGGTCGATGCATGAAACCACGATCTTCAGGTCGTTCAGCCCTCTTTGGCATAAGGTCCCGAACAGGTAGATGAAACCTTGCACCCACAAGCAAGCTCTGCAGGCTCGAACACTAACGAAATACCGTTGAACAAGACACTACCGTCACCGCCAGAGACCAACGCAAATGTCCCTCCATGAAGCGCGCATGGCGCACGATCTCCGAGAACGCATTGTTGCCGCCCGTTGACAAGAACTCCGCTTCCTTCCCCCATCCGACCACCCCCGCTGTGGGGATCGCCTTTTCGAATCGCACCTTGTCGGGACATCGCTCAATCCTTTGCGCTGTTTTGCAGGATTGCTTCGTAAAGGCCGGCCGGCACGGCATCAGGATCGTATTTGCAGGCGGCAGCCAGGAAGCGCATCAGCAGTTCATCCGGCTCGAAGCGCATGCCAGGCGGGCAGGTCAGCCTGGCGTAGGGTGTTTTCATCAATGGGTGGTCGATGGAAGGGTTCGGCAGGCCCAGCGAACGGCGCAGGTTGAGAATGGCCAGGATCTCGGCGGGGTAGACGGCCTCGAAGGGGGAGCCGAATTCGAAATTGCCGGAGTCGAGTTCCCGGGATGTCAGGGCGATGCGTTGGACATGGGTATCGCAGGCCACCACCAGAATAGGCGCCAGTTTATCGGGATCAGGTTCGCGCCAATGAGCTACCAATTGACCCCAGGCTGGGTCGCGGGGCAGGGCATGTTTGTCGAGGTCGAGCGGTTTGCCCAGCCAGTCGCCGATGATGGTCAGACCGAAGGCGGCGTAGCGTAAGGTGGTACCGATTGGCAGGTTGTGGCCATCGCTGACACCGTAGCCATTCTGAATACCCGTGAAAATAGCTTGGTGAAAGGGCTCAATCAGTTCTAACCGGCCAGTAGCCAGTGCGCACAACATTAGGTGAGTGGTCCCATCTAAATCGCCGGTGCTACTTTCTTTAGTGCCCGCAAGTTTTTGTATTAAGATTGCTTCAGCGATTAACATCTGTGTAATGCCAGAAACGAAACCCAATGACGCTGGCCCGTATGGGTGCTGCGGTGCAAGCTGTAGGCCTTTTCCAATATTGTTCATGCCAATTCTGAATATCTGATTGCAAGCGATACCGATGGTTTCGCCAGTCATGATGTATGACGTCAGCATGTCGCACCTTACGAGTAGGTCCTCTCTCGCCCATTCGTGTATTTTTTTCAAGCTGACTTTGAGTCGATCTTTTGTCTGTCTATTCATGTTGGTTCCAGAGATTAATTTGTATTCCGCTTCGGTCACCGACAATAGTGTTAGGATGACCTTTCGAGTCAAAGAATACTTGTGCATGTAGGAATGAAACTTTTCGCGAGTCCAAACTGTCCTCTATTGCTTGGTGCTTTGTAATAAAGGCTGGGTCAGTTTTTGTAAGGGCTTCTCCCCATCCTTGTCTTTTTCTGCGAATCAAGTCCTGTATGCGCTGAAGGTTGGCTTTGCCTCCTGCTTTCTGGGTGCTGATGAAACCAGGCGTCTTGCTTTTCCCTAGAGTCGTCTTCACCTCGATCACTAACAACGTCCCAGCCTCGAACTTCAACTCTTCCACGGGTGCCGTCCCCTTCAGCCCATCAATGTGATGCCGCATTTCCAGCGTCGTCGGATTACGCACCGTCATCGAGGGCGGTGGTGGTACGTACACCAGCATGTCGATCCCCTGGTCGCTCTTGTTCTTCAAACCGAACTGGCTGGGCCGGGAAGGGTGGGTGCTCAGGCCGAGGATGTTCTCCGGCTTGACCTTCCAGTGGCTGACCAGGGCCGCCGCCAGGGCTTCTTCGCCGGCATCGGCGACGACCCGGGTCAGGCTGCCGCCCATGCGCATCGGCCCGATGGAGTGCTGAATCATGGCCACCAGCCGGTCGCGCAGGGTGGTGGCCATGTAGGCGTAGTCGGCCTTGCCGCCAGCCACATCGAGCGCGACCAGGCTGGCATTGCGCTCCACCGAGTGCAGTTCACGGGCGGTGACCGGCAGCTCACCCTCACGGGGGCGTCGCTGGATGCGGGTTTCCAGTACGGTGACTTCGCCGGCGCTGCGGTTGCCAAGGCGCCGGACTTCCTCTTGCGACAGCGCGGCGTTGTCGAGGCGTACGGTGGTCATGCTGCCGGGCCGCAACTTGTGCATCAGCCAACGGGCGCCGCCGATGGCGGCCGGCAGCAGCAGGGCCAGGTTGATGGCCATGAATACCTGCTTGCCACGTGCCTCGGCAGTGTCGGGGTTGGCCAGGCGCGCCAGGTCGGTGAAGAACTGCTCGCCGATACTCAGGCCTTCGCCAGTGATCATGCGGCTGCTGCCGTCGACCATGGCATCGGCGGCCAGCGCGGCTTCCAGGGCGACGAAGGCATAGCGGCCTAGCGATACGGTGCCCTTGATGCCGCGCACCACCGGTATGAATGCCAGCACGCCGAGGGCGAATTCGGCCGCGCCAATGACGCCTTGCCAGAAGCGAGCCCGGGCCTTGGCTTCGGCGTAGTGCCGGGCCAGCTGTTCACAGGCGTGTTCGATCGGGTACAGGCCACTGGGCGTGTGCCAGGTGTAGGGCGGGCTGATACGCTGGGTGCCGTGCTCGTCGACGTACTCTTCCCGTTGCGCCTCGGCCCACTGCACATGGGTGAAGGTGGCGAAATAGATCTTGTGGTCGGTGAACAAGAAATTGCTGTGCAGGGCAAAGGCATAACCGTGCTGGCTGCGCTCGCCCATGTGGTCGAGTACGGGTGGGGGCAGTTCGTCGAGGCGGATCTCGTCGTCGATGCAAACCAACTGCAGCTTTTCGCTGGCGGCAAAGGCATGAAACTCAGCCAGCCAGGCATTGCCCAGCGTGTCGCCGGCATGCTCCAGCACCTGCTGGAGGAAGGTATCGCGGTGGTTGCGCGCCTGGTCGCGGATCCAGGGGTTGTTGCGAAACCAGGCAGGGCCGACGCCGTTCTGGGAGGGGATGCCCAGCAGCTGGTCGCAGCCGTCACCACCGTCGAGAGAGAACAGCGCGCCGGGAAGGGAGCAGGGTACGCAAATGTCGGGTGGAACAGGCAGCGCCCCGTTGAGTGCGGCTTGCCCCAGCGTTTGTAAAGCAGATGCTTCAACCATGCGGGCTCGGCTCCTTGAGTGCTTGTTGGTGGGCTGCCAATTGACTTGCCAACACCCGGCAGCGCTCTCGGGGAGAGTCGGTGGCTTCAAGCAACTTCACCCAAGGGGTGAACAATGGGTTGAGGTAAAAGTGTCGACCGAACGCGATCGCCAGGAGCACATGCATCAGCACTTGGCTGCGGGGCAACGGGGGCAGCTTGTACAGGTCATCGGACGGCTGAGGTAGCCGTTTTCCGTAATAGCGGTAGGCGAGGATCTCGTTCCCGTTCAGCTCCTTGTGATTGATGGCGGGCAGCGCATAGCGGCGGCTGGCATCCGACTCATAGCAGCAGTAACAAGACTGCTGCGCGTCAGCCGGTATGCCGCGCAGGGTCATCAGTTGCTCCAGTGATCGCCACTGCCGGTCGTGGTCGCAATCGTTACCCGTCCCGAGGATGTTCCCCTGCTGGTAGCCAATGCGGGGGCCCTGGTCAGCAACAGGGGCTACACCTGCGGCAAGGAATACAGCTTGCTGGTGCTGAGCCATTTCTTGCTGGGTCTGGGCTGGTGGAACGACCCCGCAAGCGTATCGGTGTGGTCAATCCACCAGGTTCCCGGCCTTACCCAGGATGAGCGACTCGACATGCTGACCGTGCGGGCAGTAGCCCACCGTATGCAGTGGGAGGGTCAACTTACCCTTATGCATGACGTTACACGGCAGATTTTGCGCTTGCCCGATGATCACCACCGCTGTTGGCGCGGTACAGCACCTGGACGGGGCCGACGTCGTCCTCTTCAGGAAGCCCTTCATCGTCGTCTTCGCTCTTGATCGCGCCTCGGCTGATCTGCCCCAGCGCCAGCAGTCGGTCGGTGATGACCAGCAGGTGTTGTTTTGGCGTGTGCTCGAAGCGATAGATGAAACCCTCTTCATCCGCCAGGCGGGCGATGAAGTCGAGGTCTGTTTCACCGGCCTGTACGCAGAACTCGCGCACCTGATGGTCGCCAAAAATGTGCAACTCGAAATGAAGGATGCACTGGCGCTTGAGCATGATTTCGAGAATCTGCGGCACGGTTTTCTGCTGGAAGATTCGCCAGTTCGAACGCAACCCGCCGCGGGCCAGGAGGGGCTCGACCAAGGCATGGTAACGGGTGCGATAAAAGCCCGTTTCACCTTGGCTGAAGCTGCTTGTCACGCCGTGCACGTAGCGCAGTGGGCGTTCGTGCTGCCAGATCGTGAACAGTACCGGCTTGTCGAGCAACTTACCGAAGTCGACTTCATCTTCGTGACTGATCAGCTCCAGCTTCAACTGGAATGGTGCGCTGATGGCTTCGTCGAGTTCGAATGAAATCACCTCGAATTGAATGTCGCCAGCCAAGGGTTGAAAGCTGAAGCGCAGATCAGATTGTCGGTACATGGCGTGTTTTCCCTTGTTAAGAATTGCTCCGGTATCAGCCGTAGTCTTGGTGCAGATTGGGCCTGGGGTAAGGTTGATGGCGAGGGCGGACTTGCAGGGTAGGCGGCCTGCGGCGGGATTTAAATAAACAGGGTGTTGTTGTTTTTGGTTATAAGTAGGAACTTTCTGAAACTTGTAACTTAGTGTTTTTTCTTAGTTGTTGGGTTGGCCATGTAGTTGAGAACAAGTTGTACGCTGTTCCTGCAGGAGCGGCCTTATGCCCAGTTATTTCGTTTTATGGTGGCTAAGACAGCGCAGTACCTGTGGGAGCGGGCGCGCCCGCGAAGCAGACGACGTGGTGGATGGCACCGGCTTTGCCGGTGTTCGCGGGCATGCCCGCTCCCACAGGTACCGCGTGATCTCAAGTGCGATGCCATCCCTGTGGGAGCGGGTTTACCCGCGAATGGGGCGGTGCCGGGTGTCTGGCGGGCACCTGGGCTTTTTTGAAATCAAGCGGCAGCCGTGATCGAACTCGAGGGCCTCTTCGCGGGTGAACCCGCTCCCACAAAGCTTGCGCAAGCTTTCAGATCTTGAGCAAGGCGGTGCTCCTGCGTGTCCCTTTACGTAAACGTCACCATATGCCACCTTCTACCTCAGCCTGATGACGGCCAGGGATTTCTCCCGCACACTGCGGAAAATTCCCAAGCCCGTTCCCCGCCATCTAGCGGGGCACAGCCGGAGTAGAAAATGGCGCGACAACTAATAACAAACGCCCACGACCCGCTGCACGAATCCCGCCAGGCCCGCCTGAAGCTGGCCAGCGAAGGCGAGCTGCCACTGGGCATGCTGCGCGACGAGATCGATGCCTCCTGGCGCCGCAGCCTGGGCCATGGCCTGGACTGCCTGCAGGGCGAGCAGGTCGGCCTGGGCCTGGAGCAGGGCCACGACCTGCGCATGCTGCTGGAGCGCAACCGCCTGCTGGTCGACGCCGTTACCCCGGAACTGGACTACCTGGTCGCGCGCCAGGGCAAGGCCGGCATCGTCATCCTCGGCGACGCCCAGGCCAACGTCCTGGCCATCGAAGGGCAGAAGCACGTGCTGCAACGCGAAGGCCTGCGCGACCTGCACCCAGGCAGTTGCTGGAGCGAGTCATTGCGCGGTACCAACGCCATCGGCACGGCAGTGGTGGAAGGCCGGCCGACGCTGATCAACTGCGGCGAACACTATCTCGACCGTCTCAGCCCGTTCTCCTGCACTTCGGTACCCCTGCGCGACCCGCGCGGCGAGGTGATCGGCGTGCTCGACATCACCCGTGAAGGGGTGATGGCGCAACCACAGGACAGCCTGTCGACGCTGATGCTGGCGGCCGGCAACATCGAAAGCCGTATGTTTGGCCTGTGCCACCCGGAGCAATTGGTGCTGGCCTTCCACAGCCGCCCGCAATACCTCAACAGTGCCTGGCATGGCCTGCTGGCGCTGAGCCTGGACGGTGAAGTGCTGGCTGCCAACGACAGTGCCTGCCAGCTGTTGCAGGTGCCGCGCCATGAGCTGTTGGGCCGGCGCAGCAGCGACCTGCTGGGTGAACGGTCACCGGCCTTCATCGCCCGCCTGTGGCAGGGCGGGGTGAGCAGTGTGCAAACGGCCAAGGGCGAGTTCTACTTCCGCGCGCTGCAGTTGCCGCGCCACGGCCGGGTCAACGGCAGCACGCCGGTGAGCAAGCCGGCGCCGGGCAAGCAGTCGCCGGCGCTCGACGCCCTGGCCGGTGGCGACCCGCGCCTGGCGCGCAACCTGCGCATGGCCCGCCAGGGGCTGGGCAATGGCCTGCCGGTGCTGCTGCTGGGCGAGACCGGTACCGGCAAGGAAGTCGTCGCCCGGGCCCTGCACCAGGCCAGCCCGCGCGCCGACAAACCGTTCGTGGCCGTCAACTGTGCGGCCATCCCCGAAGGGCTGATCGAGTCCGAACTGTTCGGCTACCGTGAAGGCGCGTTCACCGGTTCGCGCCGGGGCGGCATGGTCGGCCGGCTGATGCAGGCCCATGGCGGCACGCTGTTCCTCGACGAAATCGGCGACATGCCGCTGGCGCTGCAGGCGCGCTTGTTGCGGGTACTGCAGGAACGGCGAGTGGCACCGCTGGGGGCGGGCGACGAGCAGGACATCGACGTGGCATTGATCTGTGCCACGCACCGCGACCTCAAGCGCCTGGTGCAGGAGCAGCACTTCCGCGAAGACCTTTACTACCGGGTCAACGGCGTGTCGCTGCGCCTGCCGGCACTGCGCGAGCGCGATGACCTGGCGGCGATCATCCAGGGGCTGCTGGACAAGTCCGATGCCCGGGGCGTGACCTTGGCCCCGGCCCTGACCGCGTTGCTCGAAGGCTTCGACTGGCCGGGCAACATCCGCCAGCTGGAAATGGTCGTGCGCACCGCGCTGGCCATGCGCGAGGACGGCGAGCAGGTGCTGACCCTCGACCACCTCACCGACTGCCTGCTGGACGAACTGGCCTGCGGCACCGCGCCTTCCGGCAGCCTCAAGGACAACGAGCTGGAGCTGATCCGTGGGGCCTTGGCGCGCCATCAGGGCAACGTGTCCGCGGCGGCCGAGGCGCTGGGTATCAGCCGAGCGACGCTGTACCGCAAGCTCAAACAGTTGCGCGGCTGACGTGGGCGGCCTGTTCGCCCGGCTGGTGGAATCCAGCGACCCTGTGCTCATGCGCCAGGCGTTGGCCTGGCTGTATGGTTTCGTGCGCCCCCATCGACGTGCCATCGGCCTGTTGCTCGGTTTGTCGCTGGGCGCCTCGTTGCTGGCGCTGGCGCAACCCTGGCTGGTCAAGACGCTGATCGACGAGGGGCTGCTGGCCAAGGACTACCAGACCCTCTGGCACATGGCCGCGATCATGATCGGCGCGGGCCTGCTGGGTACCGTGCTGGCCGGGGTCAACCGTTACCTGCACACGCGCTTGTCGGGGCGCATCCTGTTTGCCCTGCGCGACGACCTTTACCGCCACCTGCAGCAGCTGTCGCCGACGTTCTACGGGCGGCGGCGCATCGGCGACATCCTTTCGCGGCTGGATGGCGATGTGGCGGAAATCCAGCGCTTTGCCGTGGATTCGCTGTTTTCGGCGGTGTCGGCGGTGATCGGCCTGGTAGGCGCGGTGGTGTTGATGCTGATGCTGTCGTGGCAACTGTCGCTGCTGCTGGCGCTGCTGGTGCCGATCGAAGTGCTGTGGCTGCGCTGGATGCGGCGCAAGGTGGAGCGCGAAGTACGCAACCTGCGCGAACGCTCGGCGGATGTGTCGTCGTTCCTGGTCGAAACCCTGCCGGCGATGAAGTTCATCCAGGCCGCCGGCCAGCAAGGCCGCGAGGCGGGGCGCCTGGACCAGTTGGGCCAGGGCTACATGCGCCAGCTGCTCAAGGTACAGGTGACCGAATTCTTCACCCAGGCCATCCCCGGCACGCTGACCTCCTGGTGCCGCGCCTGCGCGTTCCTGGTCGGCGGTTGGTGGGTGATTCAGGGTACCTGGCAGTTGGGTGCGCTGATCGCCTTTTCCACCTACATGGGCATGGCGGTAGGGCCGGTGCAGAGCCTGCTGGGCCTGTACGTGGCGGTGCAGCGCATGGCGGTGAGCCTGGGGCGGGTGATGGAACTGAAGCAGGAGGCCGTGGCCGTGCGCCCGGCAGCCAACCCGCAGCCGGTGCCCGACGGCCCGGGCGAATTGCGCCTCGAGGGGGTGAGCTTTGCCCATGAAGGGCGCCAGGGCGCGGTGCTGAACGACGTGCAGGTGTGCGTGCCGGGAGGCCTGAAGGTGGCCATCAGCGGTGCCTCGGGGGTGGGCAAGTCGACCCTGATCGACCTGCTGCAGCGCTTCTACGACCCGGACGCCGGGCGCATTCTGCTGGACGGCACCGACCTGCGCGAACTGGACCTGGCCGCGTTGCGCCGGCGCATTGCGGTGGTCAGCCAGGATATCGTGCTGTTCCGCGGCACCCTGGCACAGAACCTGGCCTACGGCGTGCCCGAGGCCAGCCGTGAGGAGCTGGAGCGGGTGGTGCGCCTGGCGCGGCTGGACAGCCTGGTCGACAGCCTGCCGCTGGGCCTGGACGGCCTGCTGGGTGAGCGTGGCCAGCAGTTGTCGGGCGGGCAGAAACAACGCATTGCCATCGCCCGCGCGGTGCTGCAGGCGCCGGCGATCCTGGTGCTGGACGAGGCCACCTCGGCGGTGGACGAAGCTACCGAGCGCGAAGTGATCGCGGCCATCGACCAGTTGTTCGCCGGCCGCACGCGCATCCTGATCAGCCACCGTGCTTCGACCCTGGCCGATGCCGACCTGCACCTGCAGCTGCACGCCGGCCAGTTGCAGGTGCTGCCCGAGGAGGTGATCAAGCATGGGCACTGACGTGCGTGTTGGCGTGATCGACAGTGGTTGCACGCCGGAGCAGGCCAGCGCCTTGCTGGGCGCGCGCCGCTTCTGGCTGGAGGACGGCCAGTTGCGCGAAGGTGACATGCTGGCCGACCAGCTTGGGCACGGTAGCGCGGTGCTCGCCGGCTTGCAGCGGGAGGCCGGGCCGGTGCCCGTGCTGCTGGCCCAGGTTTTCGGCGCCCAGGCCAGCACCAGTGCCTTGCAGGTGGCGGCCGCGCTGCTGTGGCTGGTGGAGGCGGGGGTTACGCTGGTCAACCTCAGCCTTGGCCTGCAGCAGGACCGGCCTGTGCTGCACCAGGCCTGTGCCGAGGCTTTGGCCGCGGGTGTGCTGTTGTGCGCCTCCAGCCCGGCCCAGGGCGGGCCCGTGTACCCGGCCAGCTACCCCGGGGTGATCCGGGTTACCGGCGATGCCCGCTGTGCACCGGGCCAGTGGTCCTGGCTGGGTACCCGGCAGGCGGACTTTGGCGGTTATGTGGGGGCGGGCGGCAGGGCGGGCGCGAGCCTGGGCTGTGCGGCCCTGAGTGGCAGGATCGCTGCGTTGCTGCGTGATGAGCCGGGCATGGGCCACCAGCAGGTTCATGATTGGTTGCGCCACCACGCGGCGTTTACCGGTCCCGAGCGACGAGGTGCCGGCCATGGCTGAGCCACGCATCGTGGTGCTGGGGGCAGGCCCTGCGGGTGCGGCCTCGGCCATTGGCTTGCGGCGGCTGGGCTATGCGGTGACGGTGGTGTCCGAGTGGCGCCGGTTCGCCGCGGTCGAAGGGGTTTCGCAGCGGGTGCTGGATGGTCTGCGCCACGCCGGCCTTGGCGGGGCGTTGAGCCAGGCGGCGATGCCGGCGACTCGGCAAGTGCACTGGAACGGCCAGCAGCTGCACCTGAATCAGGAGTTTCTGCTGGATCGGCAAAGGTTTGACCGGGCGCTGCGCGACGACCTTCAGCGTGCGGGTGTGAGCGTGGTCGAGGGGCGGGTGCGTGAGGTGGTTCGCGAAGTCGGTCATGGCATTCGCCTGGATGACGGGCAGGTACTGCAGGCCGATTTCCTGGTCGAAGCCCGAGGCCGCCAGGCCCCGCTGGCTGCCGACCGACTGCGCGGGCCGGAGACGGTCAGCTTGCTGAATGTCTGGCAGGCCGCCCCCGGGGCGCCCGCGTCGGCGGTGGAGAGCCTGGCGGATGGCTGGGCGTGGATGGCGCGCCTGGAAGACGGCCGCTGCTACTGGCAAGTCACCCTGGACGCCGCAGGGCTGCCGGGCAAGGCCGGGTTGGCGGATTATTGCGCGGCGCGGCGAGCCGACAGCGCGCTGGTGGCCGAGCTGTTCGATGCCAGGGCATTGGCGCCGGCAGAGGTGCATGCGCGCAGCAGTACCGCGATTCTGGCCGGTGAGTGCGTCGGGCAGGACTGGATACGCGTGGGCGATGCCGCGATGGCCGTTGACCCACTGTCGGGCAACGGGATCTTCCAGTCGCTGTCTTCGGCGCTGCAGGCGCCGGTGGTGATCAATACCTTGCTGCGCAGGCCCGAGCGGGCCGGGTTGGCGCGGCAGTTTCACCAGCAGCGGATCGAACAGCTGTTTTTGCGTTTTGCCCGGATCGGGCGGGATTTCTATGGGCAAGAGCAGGGGCGGGTGGGGCAGCCGTTCTGGGCGCGGCGGCAGGGGTGGCCGGACATGCAGGCATTGCACGTGGCGCCGGACTGGAGCGCGGTGAGGGTCGAGCGGCGGCCGGTGTTGCGTGACGGGCTGGTAGATGAGGCCGAGGTGGTGGTGACGGCGGATCAGCCGTTGGGGGTGTGGCATTTGCAGGGGGTGGAGCTGGCGCCGGTGGTGCGGAGGCTGCGTAGCGGCCGACCTCTCGAGGCAGTGTTGTCAGGCCTGCCAGGGGAGCAGCAGATGATGGTGCGGCGGTGGTTGTTGGAGCAGGGCTTGGCTTGAGATTGCCGGGGCCGCTTTGCGGCCCTTTCGCGACACAAGGCCGCTCCCACAGGTCTGCACAAACCTTGATGGCAGCGCGGTACCTGTAGGAGCGGCCTTGTGTCGCGATGGGCTGCGCAGCAGCCCCAGGATTTCGAATCAGAAAAAAGTCCCGACGATCAGTCCCGGTATTCCCGCAGGGGGGAGCAGCAGATGATGGTGCGGCGGTGGTTGTTGGAGCAGGGCTTGGTTTGAGATTGCCGGGGCCGCTTTGCGGCCCTTTCGCGACACAAGGCCGCTCCCACAGGTCTGCACAAACCTTGATGGCAGCGCGGTACCTGTAGGAGCGGCCTTGTGTCGCGATGGGCTGCGCAGCAGCCCCAGGATTTCGAATCAGAAAAAAGTCCCGACGATCAGTCCCGGTATTCCCGCAGGGGGGAGCAGCAGATGATGGTGCGGCGGTGGTTGTTGGAGCAGGGCTTGGTTTGAGATTGCCGGGGCCGCTTTGCGGCCCTTTCGCGACACAAGGCCGCTCCCACAGGTCTGCACAAACCTTGATGGCAGCGCGGTACCTGTAGGAGCGGCCTTGTGTCGCGATGGGCTGCGCAGCAGCCCCGAGATCTCGAATCAGAAGAAAGTCCCGACGATCAGCTGCATATAGGTCCCGGTATCCCGCCCGCCCAGCTGCGTCCCACCATTGGCCGCGCTGCGTTCCGGCTTGTAGAACCCTACCAGCGGGCTGATCAGCAGGTGGTCGTTGACCATCCATTCCAAATACAGGTCCAGCTCCCGCCCGCCCAGGTTGCCCTGGTCGGTGTCCAGCGTATCGAAGTCGAAGTACAGCGCGCCGACGGTCAGGTTGTCCCGTGGCTTGCCCTTCAGCGCCACGTGGTGCACCTGGCTGTTGCTGTTGAACGGCCCGGCATAGTTGGCTGCCACCTCACCCTGGAACCAGGTGCCATAGCCACGGCTCAGGCCATAGAACAGCGGGTCGAAGTCTTCGGAAAAGCGGCTGTAGCGGTAGGTGGCGGTGGGGGACCAGGGCAGTTCGGAAAAGGTCCAGTTGCCTTCCAGGTACCAGGCGTTCTCCCGCCCGCCGGTTTTGTCCTGGGTCACGTACTCGGCGGCCAGCTCCAGGTCTTTCACCCCCAGGTTGCCACGCCCGCGCAGGCTGGCGGTGTCCATGCCGTCGCGGTGTTCCAGGCCCATGATCTGCGCGTAGCGCTGGTCCACGTCGAGGCCGCGGATCCAGCTCAGGCCGACGGTGCCCGCGTCGGCGACGTGCTCCAGGTTGGCCACCGCCAGCGAGGTGTCGGCCTGGTAGTGGTTGTCGGACTTCAGCCACATCAGGTCGCTGCGCCAGCCTTGCTTGCCGCCCAGGCGCAGCACGGCGGTGCGGTCGAAGGCCTTGCGTGCGGCCAGGTAGTAGGCGCCGCCGCGGTCGAAGTTGGCGCCCAGGTCGACCTTGCCCAGGTTCACCGGGTCGCCCTGGATCAGGAAGCCGTCGCCCAGGGTCACCACCTGGCGGCCGCCGGAAATGTCCACGCCGTCTTCGCCCAGGGCCGGGAACAGGTTGGCCGAGCGCCAGCCCAGGTACAGGTCTTCGATGGCGGTGCGGCGCTCGTCACCCAGGGTCAGGCCGGCGGCATCGCCGTCGCCCCAGGTGGCGGAGCTGAGCAGGTTGAAGGCGCCGTAGAGCGCGCCGCTGTCGGCCAGGGCCTGGCTGCCGCTGAGGCCATATTTGACGTAGCCTTCCTGCCAGGCGGTACTGCCGGGCTTGCGGTTGCCGGCCAGGTTGAAACTTTCGTCGCTGTGGAAGGCGCCGAACAGGGCTTCGAGGTCGGCGTTGAGGGTGGTGCCGTCGTGGTTGTACAGCTCGTAGGCCTGGGTGACCGGGGCGGCGAACAGCAGGGCCAATGTGCAGGCGAGTTTGTGCCTCATGGTGTGCTCCATGTTTTTGTTGTTGTTTTCGGGTTGCCTGTGCCGGCCTCTTCGCGGGTGAACCCGCTCCCACAGGGACCCCACAGTGTTCAGGCCTGTGGTGATCCTGTGGGAGCGGGTTTACCCGCGAAAGGGCCGGTACAGGCTGAAGATCAGAGCTTGATCAACACCGACTTCAGCTCGGTGTAGTGCTCGATGGCAGCCGCCCCCATCTCACGGCCGACGCCGGACATCTTGTAGCCGCCAAAGGGCAAGGCAGGGTCGAGGGCGCTGTGGCAGTTGACCCACACCGACCCCGACTTGATGCGTGGGATCATCCGGTGCACGGCGGCCAGGTCGTTGGACCAGATGCTCGCACCCAGGCCATAGGGGTTGTCGTTGGCCATGCCGATCACTTCGTCGATGTCATCGAACGGCATCGCCACCAGCACCGGCCCGAAGATCTCTTCCTGCACCAGGCGGTGGCGCTGGTCGACATCGACGATCACTGTCGGCTTGACGAAATAGCCCGGCCCGAAGCCTTCGCCACCGCAGGCAATGGTCGCGCCCAGCTCGCGGCCAAGCTCGATGTAGCCGGTGACGCGGTCCTGCTGCTTGGCCGAGATCAGCGGGCCCATCTGCACCGCCGGGTCCAGGCCGCTGCCCAGCTTCATGCCGTTGGCGATGCCGGCGATGTCGGCCACCACGTTGTCGAAGTGCTTGCGGTGCACGTACAGGCGGGACCCGGCACAGCACACCTGGCCCTGGTTGAAGAAGATCGCCGTAGCCGCGCCGGCGGCGGCTTCCTGCAGGTTGGCGTCGGGCATGACGATGGTCGGCGACTTGCCGCCGAGCTCCAGGGTGACGCGGGTCATGTTGTCCATGGCCGCCTTGCCGATCAGCTTGCCGACCTCGGTGGAGCCGGTGAAGGTCAGCTTGTCCACGCCGGGGTGGCGGCTGAGTGCGGCACCAGCGTTCAGGCCGGTGCCGGTGACCACGTTGAACACGCCAGCCGGGTAGCCGGCTTCGTCCACCAGCTCAGCCAGCTTGAGCACGCTCAGCGGTGTTTCGTCGGCGGGCTTGAGCACTACGGTGCAACCGGTAGCCAGGGCCGGGCCGAGCTTCCAGCAGGCCAGCAGCAACGGGAAGTTCCAGGCGACGATGGCGCCGACCACGCCCACTGCCTCGCGCCGCACGAAACCATGGAACTGGTCGTTGGGCATCAACGGCATCGAGGCTTCGACGGTGCTACCCTCGATCTTGGTGGCCCAGCCGGCCATGTAGCGCAGGAAGTCGATGGCCAGTTGCACGTCCATCACCTGGGCAACGGCGGCGCTCTTGCCGTTGTTCAGGCATTCCAGTTCGGCCAGCTGGCGGGCGTCGCGCTCCATCAGGTCGGCCAGGCGCCACAGCAGGTTCTGCCGATCGCGTGGGCGCAGGCGGCTCCACGGCGAATCATCGAAGGCCTGGCGCGCGGCGCGCACGGCGCGGTCGACATCTTCGGCCTCGGCGGCGGGCACTTCACCCAGTACCTCGCCAGTGGCCGGGTTGCGGAACGACAGGGTGCGACCGCTGGCGGCGTCCTGCCAGTCGGCGCCGATGCGCATCTTCAGCTTGCGTTCGAGAAAGGCGCGGGTGGCGGGCAGGATGGGCAGTTCGGAAAGCATGGGACGGTGCCTCTTGTCATTGGATGTGACAGGCATAGGCGCAATGGGCGTGCCAAGGTCGATAGATGGCCGCAAACCCTTGAGCGGGTTGGGTTTTGTCCTGGTGCAAGGTTGGAATTGCAGGGTTGCGCTGTTGCACATTGAGACGGTGTGAGACGGTGGTGAAACAGTAAAAGCGGGGGCCGCTGTGCGGCCCTTTCGCGACACAAGGCCGCTCCTACAGGCCGTACGCGATCCCTTGTAGGAGCGGCCTTGTGTCGCGAAAGGCCTGCGCAGCAGGCCCAGTGTCTCAAGGTGAAACACTCAGTCGCGGAATGGGACGCTCAAAGAAGCTGTCCTTGCATTGCCATTATCCGGTAATTGACCTCAATGGCCTGATTTAAAACACTTTTACATCACCTGGCACAGTTCCTGTATCACAACCGTCACATGCACACCTGCTGTACCAAAGCGTGCGAAAACGATAAGAACAACAACCGTGGAGGTCTGACCTTGAAGACGACTCGACTCCGGCGGCATGCGGGCAAACTGGCGCTGGTCGCCGCCGCGCTGCTGAGCACCCAGGCCATGGCGGCCGAGCAGGGCCCGAGCCTGTTGCAGAACAAGTGCATGGGGTGCCATATCCCCGAAGGCAACGACACCTACAGCCGTATCAGCCACCAGCGCAAGACGCCGGAAGGCTGGCTGATGAGCATCGCCCGCATGCAGGTGATGCATGGCCTGCAGATCAGCGACGACGACCGCCGCACCCTGGTCAAGTACCTGGCCGACAAGCAGGGCCTGGCACCCAGCGAAACCGATGGCGTGCGTTATGCCATGGAGCGCCGGCTGAACACCGTCGAGCAGTTCGACACCCAGCTCAGCGAAACCTGTGGCCGTTGCCACTCCGGTGCCCGTGTCGCCTTGCAGCGGCGCCCGGCCAAGGAGTGGGAGCACCTGGTCAACTTCCATCTCGGCCAGTGGCCGTCCCTCGAATACCAGGCCCAGGCGCGTGACCGCGACTGGCTGCCGATCGCCCTACAGCAAGTGGTGCCCGACCTGGCCAAGCGCTACCCGCTGGAAAGCGCGGCGTGGGCCGAATGGCAGAAGGCCAGGCCCAAGGCCGATGCGCTGCCGGGCCAGTGGGCATTCAGCGGCCACATGCTGGCCAAGGGCGATGTACGCGGGGTGATGAGTGTCACGCCTGACCAGGGCGATACCTTCAAGGTCGAGGTCAAGGGCGCTTATGCCGACGGCACGCCGTTCAATGGCAGCGGTTCGGCGATCCTCTACAACGGCTATGAATGGCGTGGCAACGTCAAGGTCGGCGACGCCAACCTGCGCCAGGTGTTCGCCGCGCTGGATGGCGAAATGAAGGGCCGCATGTTCGAGGCCGAGCACGATGAGCGTGGCCTGGACTTCACTGCGGTGAAGGAGGGCAAGGCGCGCCTGCTGGCGGTACAACCGGCATTCATCAAGGCCGGTGGCGAAAGCGAGATCACCCTGGTCGGCAGCGGCCTGGCCGGCAAACCGGACCTGGGCGCTGGCGTGGAAGTGACCGAGGTGCTGGAGCAGACCCCAACCCTGGTACGGGTGAAGGCCCGCGCCGCGGCCGATGCCAAACCCGGCCAGCGCGAAGTCGCCGTAGGGGCGCTCAAGGGCGTCAACCTGGCGGTGTACGACAAGGTCGAGGAAGTGAAAGTGGTGCCGACGTTCTCCATCGCCCGCATCGGCGAGAACGGCGCCTCGGTGCCCAAGGTGCAGGGCCGCTTCGAGGCCGAAGCCTGGGGCAAGGACGCCAATGGCCAGCCGCTGCGCATCGGCTACCTGCCGGCCAGCTGGAAGGTCGAGCCGTTCAACGAGCGTGCGGTCGAGGACGAAGACGTCAAGTTCGCCGGGAAGATGCAGGCCGATGGCGTGTTCGTGCCAGGCGGTGCCGGCCCCAACCCGGAGCGCAAGATGATGACCAACAACGCCGGCAACCTGAAGGTCATCGCCACCCTGGCCGACGGTGGCCAGACTGGCGAAGGGCACATGATCGTCACCGTACAGCGCTGGAACAACCCGCCGCTGCCATAACGGCAGGTGGCGTACGGTTTTCCAACGGATCGATTATCGGGAGGTCGCCATGGGCGCGCTACTGAACCTGGTCGAACGCAACCTGCATGAAGTGCAGGTCGACGCCGACCGCATGCTGTTCCATATCCCCAGCAGTTCGCTGTTCACCGCCGACGCGGTGACCGGCGGCATCATCGACACCCTGCGCCAGCAAGGCTGCTCGGCCGAGGAGCTGATGCAGCGCCTTGGCCAGCAGTTTGCCGGCAGCGATATCCAGGACACCCTGCGCGAGCTGATCGCGCTGGAGCTGGTCAGCGACGGCTCGCCGCTGACCCCGGAAATCGCCCTCAAGCAGGTCGAGCGCACGGCGCTGAACACCGTGGTGCTCAACGTCAACACCGGCTGCAACCTCAGCTGCACCTACTGCTACAAGGAAGACTTGGACAAACCGTCCGCGGGCAAGAAGATGAGTACCGCCACCGCCGAGGCTTCGGTGGAGATGCTGCTCAAGGAGTCGCCCGACGAGCAGCGCTACAGCGTGGTGTTCTTTGGTGGCGAGCCGCTGTCCAACCGGCCACTGATCGAGCACATGGTCGCCTACTGCGAGCGGCGCTTCGCCGAGGCCGGCAAGCAGGTGGAGTTCATCATGACCACCAATGCCACCTTGCTCACCGAAGAGATCATCGACTGGCTCAATGCCCACCGCTTCGGCCTGTCGATCAGCATCGACGGCCCCAAGACCGTGCACGACCGCAACCGCATCACCGTGGGCGGGCAGGGCACCTATGACGTGGTGCGTCGCAAGGTCGACATGCTGCTGTCGCGCTACCACAGCCGCCCGGTGGGCGCGCGGGTCACGCTGACCCGTGGCATCACCGACGTCGAGACCATCTGGAACCACCTGTTCAACGAACTGGGCTTCGCTGAAGTCGGCTTTGCCCCGGTCACCTCCGGTGACATGGCCAACTTCAACCTCACCGGCGAAGAACTGGTGCAGGTGTTCGCCAACATGAAGGCGCTGGGCCGGCGCTACCTGGAGGCTGCGCTGGAGCACCGCAACATCGGCTTCTCCAACCTGCACCAGCTGATCACCGACATCCACGAAGGCCACAAGAAGGCCCTGCCGTGCGGCGCCGGGCTGAAGATGCTGGCCGTGGACCATGAGGGCGAGCTGAACCTGTGCCACCGCTTCACCGGCTCCAGCCTGCCGACCTTCGGCAATGTGCACCAGGGCGTGAAGCAGGCGCAGCTCAACGACTTCCTGTCGCAGCGCCTGGACCGCAGCAATACCGGCTGCGACAGCTGCCGCATCCGCAACCTGTGCTCCGGCGGCTGCTACCACGAAAGCTATGCCCGCTATGGCGACCCGCAGCACCCGACCTACCACTATTGCGAACTGATGCGCGACTGGGTCGACTTCGGCATCGAAGTCTACAGCCGCATCATGGCCGCCAACCCGGCCTTCATCGATCGCTACATCACCCCGCGGAAGGCGCACTGACATGAAGCACTTGAAGCCCCTGAACAACAAGGCGCGCATCCTCGAGCAGGCCGCCGCCGAAGACCGCGTCGAAGAAGTCATGGCCATGAGCGCAGTGGCGGGCTGCACCGCCACCACCGACCCGGGTTGGGAAGTGGACGCCTTTGGTGGCGTGAGCTCGCTGTGCCAGCCGATGGAGGCCGACCTGTATGGCTGCTCCGACCCTTGCTGGTGGCCGGCCCAGGTGCCGGACATGATGAGCACCTACCAGGACTGGAACGCCCAGGCGAGCAACTCGGCGGAAGACTGGCGCAACCTCGGCACCGTGTTCCCGAAAGACAAGTGACCGGCCCAACAAGAATGACAAGGGGAAACCGCATGAAAGCTGGACGCTGCGCGTCACTCGCGCTCACCATCGCCGCCACGGCCTGTGCCGGGCTGGTACAGGCCGCCGACACCGGGCCGGCGCTGAAGGCTGGCCACGAATACATGATCGTGACCAACTACCCGAACAACCTGCACGTGGTCGATGTGGCCAGTGACACGGTGTACAAGAGCTGCGTGATGCCCGACAAGTTCGGCCCCGGCACCGCGATGATGGCGCCGGACAACCGCACCGCCTACGTGCTCAACAACCACTACGGCGACATCTACGGCATCGACCTGGACACCTGCAAGAACACCTTCCACGCCAACCTGTCCAGTGTGCCGGGTGAGGTGGGCCGGTCGATGTACTCGTTCGCCATCAGCCCGGACGGCAAGGAAGTGTACGCCACGGTCAACCCGACCCAGCGCCTGAACGACCACTACGTGGTCAAGCCACCGCGGCTGGAAGTGTTCAGTACCGCCGATGGCCTGGAGGCCAAGCCGGTGCGCACCTTCCCGATGCCGCGCCAGGTGTACCTGATGCGTGCGGCGGACGATGGCAGCCTGTACGTCGCCGGGCCGGACATCTACAAGATGGACGTGAAGACCGGCAAGTACACAGTGGCCTTGCCGCTGCGCAACTGGAACCGCAAAGGCTACAGCGCCCCGGACGTGCTGTACTTCTGGCCGCACCAGAGCCCGCGCCACGAGTTCTCGATGCTGTACACCATTGCCAGGTTCAAGGATGACAAGCAGGACCCGGCCACCGCCGATCTGCTGTATGGCTACCTGAGCGTCGACCTGAAGACCGGCAAGACCCACACCCAGGAATTTGCCGACCTGACCGAGCTGTACTTCACCGGGCTGCGTTCGCCAAAAGACCCGAACCAGATCTACGGCGTGCTCAACCGCCTGGCCAAGTACGACCTCAAACAGCGCAAGCTGATCAAGGCGGCGAATCTGGACCACACTTACTACTGCGTGGCCTTCGACAAGAAAGGCGACAAGCTGTACTTGGGCGGCACCTTCAATGACCTGGCGGTGTTCAACCCGGATACGCTGGAGAAAGTGAAGAACATCAAGTTGCCGGGTGGGGACATGTCCACCACTACGCCGCAGGTGTTCATCCGTTAAACCGGTGTTGCTTTCTTCGCGGGTAAACCCGCTCCCACAAGGACCTCCACAGGGGCTTAATGTGGTGCGGTCCCTGTGGGAGCGGGTTTACCCGCGAAGAGGCCCGCTCAATCAACACAAGAACAACAAGAGACCGCCCATGCCCCAGCCAAGCTACTCCCAGGGCAACCAGGACAAACCCCTGCTTACCCAGTGCATCGGCGACGCCTTCGACACCACCGTCGCCCGCTTCCCCGACCGTGACGCCCTGGTCGTCCGCCACCAGGCCCTGCGCTACACCTGGCAGCAACTGGCCGAAGCCGTCGACCAGCATGCCCGTGCGCTGATGGCCCTGGGCGTGCAGCCCGGTGACCGCCTCGGTATCTGGGCACCCAACTGCGCAGAGTGGTGCATCACCCAGTTCGCCAGCGCCAAGGTGGGCGCGATCCTGGTCAACATCAACCCGGCCTACCGCTCCAGCGAACTGGACTACGCCCTCGGCCAGTCCGGCTGCCGCTGGGTGATCTGCGCCGACGCGTTCAAGACCTCTGACTACCACGCCATGCTGCTGGGGCTGGTCCCGGGCCTGGCCGGCGGCCAGCCGGGCGCCCTGATCTGCGAACGCTTCCCCGAACTGCGCGGTGTGGTCAGCCTGGCCGTCGCGCCACCGCCGGGCTTCCTCGCCTGGCACGACCTGCAGGCCCGTGCCACGGCCGTCAGCCGCGAAGCCCTTGCCGAGCGCCAGGCACAGCTGCGCTGCGACGACCCGATCAACATCCAGTACACCTCGGGCACCACCGGTTTTCCGAAGGGCGCCACCCTCAGCCACAGCAACATCCTCAACAACGGCTACATGGTCGGTGAAAGCCTGGGCCTGACCGAGCATGACCGGCTGGTGGTGCCGGTGCCGCTGTACCACTGCTTTGGCATGGTCATGGCCAACCTCGGCTGCATGACCCACGGCAGCACCCTGATCTACCCCAACGACGCCTTCGACCCGCTGGCCACCCTGCGTGCGGTGGCGGAAGAAAAGGCCACGGCGTTGTATGGTGTGCCGACCATGTTCATCGCCGAACTGGACCACCCCCAGCGCGGCGAGTTCGACCTGTCGAGCCTGCGCACCGGGATCATGGCCGGTGCCACCTGCCCGATCGAAGTGATGCGCCGCGTTATCGGCGAGATGCACATGGCCGAGGTGCAGATTGCCTATGGCATGACCGAAACCAGCCCGGTGTCGCTGCAGACCGGCGCCAGCGACGACCTGGAGCGCCGCGTGACCAGCGTCGGGCGCACCCAGCCGCGGCTGGAGAACAAAGTGATCGATGCCGATGGCAACAGCGTGCCGCGTGGCGAGATCGGCGAGCTGTGCACGCGGGGTTACAGCGTGATGCTGGGCTACTGGAACAACCCCAAGGCCACGGCCGAGAGCATCGATGAGGAAGGCTGGATGCACACCGGCGACCTGGCGGTGATGGACGAGCAGGGGTATGTGCGTATTGTCGGGCGCAGCAAGGACATGATCATTCGCGGCGGCGAGAACATCTACCCGCGCGAGCTAGAGGAGTTCTTCTTCACCCACCCGGCGGTGGCCGATGTGCAGGTGATTGGCGTGCCGTGCAGCAAGTACGGTGAAGAGATTGTGGCCTGGGTGCGGCTGCACCCGGGGCATACGGCCAGTGCGGAGGAACTGCGCGAGTGGGCGAAGGCGCGGATAGCGCACTTCAAGGTGCCGCGGTACTTCCGCTTTGTCGATGAATTCCCGATGACGGTGACCGGCAAGGTGCAGAAGTTCCGCATGCGCGAGATCAGTGTCGAGGAGCTGTCTGCCGGGTAAATCACCAGCTGAAGGGAAATGGGGCCCCTGTAGGAGCGGCCTTGTGTCGCGAAAGGGCCGCAGAGCAGCCCCGGCAATTCATGCATTGCTGCTGAAATCCCGGGGCCGCTTTGCGGCCCTTTCGCGACACAAGGCCGCTCCTACAAGGACCGTGCAGGCCTGATGGTCAGGTAACACCCAGATGACGAAGGTGCATGCGCGAGATCAGTGTCGAGGAGCTGTCTGCCGGGTGATGTGTTGCCTGTGTTGGCCTCTTCGCGGGTAAACCCGCTCCCACAGGTACTGCACAGGCTTCAAGGGCAGTGGAGAACCTGTGGGAGCGGGTTTACCCGCGAAGAGGCCAACACAGGCAGCAGATGACCTCAGCCTTGCAGCAACTCCGGGCTGTTGAAGTTGCTCAACCTGCGATCATCGTCGGCACATTCAAGCCCTTGCACCGCTTCACGCAGCAGGGCCTTCTGCAAACTCCGCTCGCCCGCCGCCCAGGCCTGCTCCAGCACCGGCAACACCCGGCGTGGCAGCACGCTGAACATCGGCTGCCAGTACCCACCCTGGCGCACCATGGCCGCACTGTCGCTGGTCACCGCCAGCCGCAGCAGGTCCTCGATCAATCCCCGGTCAACCAGCGGTGCATCACAGGCCAGCAGCACCACCCATTCATGCCGCGCCACCTTGAGCCCGGCAATCACCCCCGCCAACGGCCCGGGGTAGTCCGCCTCGGCATCGCCGACCAACTGGTCGGCATACGCCCGGTAGGCCTGCTGGTTACGGTTGCAGGAAATCACCAGGTCATCGCTGAGTGGCCGTACCACGCGCTGCACGTGCGCCACCAGCGGTTCGCCCTGCCAGTCGACCAGGCCCTTGTCGCGGCCGCCCATGCGCTGGCCGCGGCCACCGGCGAGAATGAGGATGGAGCAGGGGGGGAGGGCATCAGGCATGAAAAAGGGTTCCGGGCAGTCATTGCCGGGAACCCTCCCATTTCACGCGGGGCTTGTCCAGTCAGCTCTCGCTGGTCACGGCCTGCGTGTCGGCATTACCCGCCTGGCGTCGCCCGGCAACGCGCATCACCACCACGAAGAACACCGGCACGAACACCACCGCCAGTGTGGCGCTGAGCATGCCGCCGATCACCCCGGTGCCGATCGCCTGCTGGCTGGCCGAACTGGCGCCGCTGGCAATTGCCAGGGGCACCACGCCGAGGATGAACGCCAGCGAGGTCATCACGATCGGCCGCAGGCGCAGGCGCGCGGCCTGCACGGCGGCGTCGGCGGCATCGACGCCCTGGTCGACCAGGCTCTTGGCAAACTCGATGATCAGGATGGCGTTCTTCGCCGACAGGCCGATCAGCGTGATCAGGCCGACCTTGAAGAACACGTCGTTGGGCATGCCGCGCAGGGTTACCGCCAGCACCGCACCGAGCACGCCCAGCGGTACTACCAGCAGAACTGCGGTGGGGATCGACCAGCTTTCGTACAGCGCTGCCAGGCACAGGAACACCACCAGCAACGACAGCGCCATCAGCATTGGTGCCTGGCTGCCGGACAGCCGCTCCTGCAGCGACAGGCCAGTCCATTCCAGGCCGGCGCCGGCCGGCAGCTGGGCTACCAGGCGCTCGATCTCGGCCATGGCTTCGCCCGAACTGTAGCCGGCCGCCGGTTCGCCGGAAATCGACACCGCCGGGTAGCCGTTGTAGCGGGTCAGCTGCACCGGGCCGCTGACCCACCTGGCCTGGACGAAGGCACCCAGTGGCACCATCTTGCCGCTGTCGTTGCGCACGTGGATCTTCAGCAGGTCTTCGACCTGGCTGCGCTGGTCGCCTTCGGCCTGCACCACCACCCGCTGCATGCGGCCCTGGTTGGGGAAGTCGTTGACGTAGCTGGAACCCACGGCCACGTCCAGCACCGAGCCGATATCGGCAAACGACACGCCAAGGGCATTGGCCTGGCGGCGGTCGATTTCCAGCTGCACCTGCGGGCTTTCCGCCAGCGAGGCTTCGCGCACGTTGGTCAGCACCTTGCTCTTGCCGGCATTGGCCAGCAGCTCGTCGCGGGCGGCCATCAGCTCGGCGTGGCCCATGCCGCCGCGGTCCTGCAGGCGGAACTCGAAGCCGGTCGACTCGCCAAGGCCGTCGATCGGCGGCGGCAGCACGGCGTAGGCCACGGCGTCCTTGAGCTGGGTGAAGGCCATGGTCGCGCGGTCGGCAATCGACTGGGCGCTGTCGTCGGCGCCGCGTTCGGACCAGTCCTTGAGCGTGGTAAAGGCCAGTGCCGCGTTCTGCCCGCTGCCCGAGAAGCTGAAACCCAGGATCAAGGTGGTGTTACCCACGCCGGGCTCTTCGGCGTTATGCGCCTCGATCTGTGCCGCCACCTGTTCGGTGCGCATGCGGCTGGCGCCCGGCGGCAGCTGGATATCGGTGATGGTGTAGCCCTGGTCTTCGGTGGGCAGGAACGCCGTGGGCAGCTGGCTGAAGCCATAACCCAGCACCGCCAGCAGCAGCGCGTATACCAGCAGGTAGCGGCCGCTGCGCTTGAGCGCCTGCATCACCCAGCGCTGGTAGCCGTTGCTCATGCCCTCGAAGCGGCGGTTGAACCAGCCGAAGAAGCCCTTGCGTTCGTGGTGCTCGCCCTTGGCCACCGGCTTGAGCAGGGTGGCACACAGCGCCGGGGTCAGGCTGAGGGCGAGGAACGCCGAGAACAGGATCGACACTGCCATCGACAGCGAGAACTGCTGGTAGATCACACCCACCGAGCCTTGCATGAAGGCCATGGGCAGGAACACCGCCACCAGCACCAGGGTAATGCCGACGATCGCGCCGCTGATCTGGCCCATGGCCTTGCGCGTGGCCTCCTTGGGCGGCAGGCCTTCCTCGGCCATGATCCGCTCGACGTTTTCCACCACCACGATGGCATCGTCGACCAGGATGCCGATGGCCAGCACCATGCCGAACAGGGTCAGCACGTTGACCGAGAAGCCCATGGCCAGCATCACGGCGAAGGTGCCCATCAGGGCCACCGGCACTACCAGGGTCGGGATCAGGGTGTAGCGCAGGTTCTGCAGGAACAGGAACATCACCGCGAACACCAGCAGCATGGCTTCGAACAGGGTATTGATGACCTGCTCGATCGACACCTTGACGAATGGCGAGGTGTCGTAGGGGATGTCGTACTTGACGCCTTCGGGGAAGTAGCGCGCCAGGTCCTGCATCTTCGCCCGCACCAGGGTGGCGGTTTCCATGGCGTTGGCGCCCGGCGACAGCTGCACGCTGAAGGCGGTGGCCGGCTTGCCGTTCAGGCGTGTGCCGTACTGGTATTCCTGGGCACCGATCTCGACCCGGGCGACATCGCCGATGGTCACCGTGGAACCGTCCGGGTTGGCACGCAGGACAATCCCGGCGAATTCCTCGGGGGTGCTCAGCTGGCCCTTGACCACCACGTTGGCGGTGATTTCCTGGGTGCCACGGGTGGGCAGGTCACCAATGCTGCCGGGGGCCACCTGGGCGTTCTGCGCGGCGATGGCCTCGGCCACGTCGTTGGGCGTGAGGTTGAAGCCGATCAGCTTGCGCGGGTCGATCCAGATGCGCATGGCACGCTCCGAACCGTACAGCTGGGCCTTGCCGACGCCCTTGAGGCGGCGGATCTCGTCCATCACGTTGCGCGCAAGGATATCCGACAGGGCGGTTTCGTCGAGCTTGCCGTCTTCGGAGGTGAGGGTGGCCAGCAGCAGGAAGCCGGTGGAGACCTTTTCCACCTGCAGGCCTTGCTGGGTCACCGGGCGCGGCAGGCGCGACTCGACCACCTTCAGGCGGTTCTGCACGTCGACCTGGGCCAGGTCCGGGTTGGTGCCCGGGGCGAAGGTGGCGGTGATGGTGGCGCTGCCCAGGCTGCTCTGCGACTCGAAGTACAGCAGGTTGTCGGCGCCGTTGAGCTCCTGCTCGATCAGGCTGACCACGCTCTCGTCCATGGTCGCCGCCGAGGCGCCCGGGTACACGGCGTAGATTTCCACCTGCGGCGGGGCCACGTTGGGGTACTGGGCCACCGGCAGCTGCGGGATGGCGAGGGCACCGGCCAGCAGGATGAACAGGGCAACCACCCAGGCGAATACCGGGCGGTCGATGAAGAATTGCGGCATGAATCAGGCCCTCACTGGCCAGTGTGCTGTGCGATGGGCGATGCCCCTGATGCATTGTCGACCTGCACCTGGTCACCAGCCTTGACGTGTTGCAGGCCCTCGACCACCACCCGCTCGCCGGGGGCCAGGCCTTCGCTGACGATCCAGCGGTCGCCCTGGGCGCTGCCCAGTACCACCTGGCGGTCGCTGACCCGGGCCTGCGGGTCGACCACCAGCACCTTGGGCACGCCAGCGCTGTCACGCAGGATGGCGCGCTGCGGTACGCTCAGGCCCTTGGGCTGCACGGCCTGCTCCAGGCGCACGCGCACGTAGCTGCCGGGCAGCAGGTCGAGGTCCGGGTTGGGGAACTCGCTGCGCAGGGTGATCTGGTTGGTGCTGGGGTCGACGCTGATGTCGGAGAACAGCAGTTTGCCCGGCAGCGGGTAGGTGCTGCCATCGTCCTGGATCAGCGTGGCCCGGGCCTGGCCGTCACCGACCTGCTGCAGCTCGCCGGCACGCAGGGCACGGCGCAGGGCGTTGAGCTCGCGGGTCGACTGGGTGACATCGGCGTGGATCGGGTCCAGCTGCTGGATGGTCGCCAGTGGCGTGGTCTCGTTCTGCCCGACCAGCGCACCTTCGGTGACCTGGGCGCGGCCGATACGGCCGGAAATCGGCGCGGTCACGGTGGCGTAGCCGAGGTTGAGGCGGGCGCGCTCCAGGGCGGCCCTGGCCTCGGCCACTGCGGCATCGGCCTGCAGGTAGCTGGCCTTGGCGTTGTCGTATTCCTGGCGGCTGACCGCCTTGTCGTCGACCAGCTCGCGGTAGCGCTGCTCCTGCAGGCGTGCCTGGTACAGGGTGGCTTCGGCCTTGGCCAGGGTGGCGCGGGCGCTGTCGTGGTCGGCCTTGAACGGTGCCGGGTCGATCAGGAACAGCACATCGCCCTGCTTGACGTCGCTGCCTTCGCGGTACACCCGCTTGAGCACCACGCCCGCGACGCGCGCACGCACCTCTGCGGTGCGCGGCGCCAGGATACGGCCGCTGAGCTCACTGCTGATGGCCAGTGGCTGCAGTTGCAGGGTTTCCACCCGCACTTGCGGGGTGGGGGCCTGTTCTTCCTGTTCGGCGCTGTCGTCGCAGCCGGCCAGGGACAGGCTCAGGAACGCCAGAAGCGCCAACGGGCACAAGCGTGGGGGGAGGGTAGTAGACATGCGGATCTTCCGATGATGACCACCGGTATGCTACGGCAGGCGTTCCTTGGGTGGCTGTTAATACCTGTAGGACGAGTGTGAAAAAGTGTGAAGAACAATCCTGCCGACCTGTAGGGTTCTATATTCTGCGTGTACCGGTACCGGCCTCTTCGCGGGTAAACCCGCTCCCACAGGGACCGCACAGCATCTGGAACCTGTGCAGTCCCTGTGGGAGCGGGTTTACCCGCGAAGAGGCCGGCAAGGCCTACCACAACCCAGACTTACAAGCACCTATGCCGAATATTTTCCTGGTCGAAGACGACAGCGCCCTGTCCGAGCTGATCGCCAGCTACCTGCAACGCAACGACTTCCATGTCCAGGTGATCGCCCGCGGCGATCATGTGCTGGACGAGTACCGCCGGCAAAAGCCCGACCTGGTCATCCTCGACCTGATGCTGCCGGGCATCGATGGCCTGCAGCTGTGCCGCCTGCTGCGCCAGGAGTCGCAGGGCCTGCCGATCCTGATGCTGACCGCCCGCGACGACAGCCACGACCAGGTCCTGGGCCTGGAAATGGGCGCCGACGACTACGTGACCAAACCCTGCGAGCCGCGTGTGCTGCTGGCCCGCGTGCGTACCCTGCTGCGCCGCAGCAGCGTCAACGAGCCGCGCCTGGACAACGACCTGATCCTGATCGGCGGCCTGCGCATCGACCTGGCCGAGCGCACCGTGAGCTGGCGCGGCGAAGAGGTGGAGCTGTCCAGCGGCGAGTACAACCTGCTGGTGGTACTGGCGCGCAATGCCGGCGAAGTGCTGAACCGCGACCGCATCCTGCAGCAACTGCGGGGTATCGAGTTCAACGGCACCGACCGCTCGGTGGATGTGGCCATCTCCAAGCTGCGGCGCAAGTTCGACGATAACGCCGGCGAAGCGCGCAAGATCAAGACCGTGTGGGGCAAGGGCTACCTGTTCAGCCGTGTCGAGTGGGAGTGCTGACCGCCCATGCTGAAGATTCTGGTGCGGCTGTACCTGGTGATCATCGTTGCCTATGCCGGTGCACTGTTGTTCATCCCCGACACCATCGTCGGCCTGTTCCAGGACCGCTTCATGGCCTACAACCTGGATCAGGCCAAGGGCGTGCAGTCGCTGATCGTACGCCAGTTCCGTCAGGCCCCGCGTGAGCAGTGGCCGGCGGTGGAGCAAGAGCTGGCCAGTGATTTCGCGCCGTTGGAACTGCAACTGCTGCGCATGGACCAGGCCGACCTGAGCGAGGACGAGCAGGCGCGCCTGGAGCACGGCCTGTACGCCGTGCGCATCGCCGAATGGGGCTACTACGAGACGGTGCTGGCGCCGCTGGACAAGGAATGGCTGGTGCGCCTGCACTCACCGCCAGACCCGCTGGATATCAACGTGCTGTCGTGGGGCGTGACCGTACTGATCGGTGCAGCCATGCTCGGTTGCCTGCTGCTGTGGGTATGGCCGCACTGGCGCGACCTGGAGCGCCTCAAGGAGACCGCCCGGCGCCTGGGCCAGGGGCAGATGGCCGAGCGTACGCACATCTCGCCGCACTCCAACATCGGTGAGCTGGCCGGGGTGTTCGACACCATGGCCAGTGACCTGGAGCGCCACGTCAACCAGCAGCGCGAGCTGCTCAATGCGGTGTCGCACGAGTTGCGCACGCCGCTGACCCGGCTGGATTTCGGCCTGGTGCTGCTGTTCGACGAAGTGCCGCCGGCCAGCCGCAAGCGCCTGCTGGAGCTGGTGGGGCATGTGCGTGAGCTGGATGAGCTGGTGCTGGAGCTGTTGTCCTACAGCCGGCTGTACAACGCCGACCAGGCCCGCGAGCGGGTCGAGGTGTCGTTGCTGGAGCTGGTCGACAGCGTGCTCGGCGGCTTTGCCGAGGAGCTCGATGGCCGGGGTATCCAGTGGGAGGTGCGGGCCGAGGGGGATCTGCCGCGTTTTGTGCTGGACCCACGGCTGACGGCACGGGCGGTGCAGAACCTGGTGCGCAATGCCATGCGTTACTGCGACGAAAGCCTGTTGCTGCGCTTGCGCCTGGAAGACGATGGCGCCTGCCTGGTCACGGTGGAGGATGACGGGATTGGTATTCCGGTGGAGGAGCGCGAGCGGATTTTCCAGCCGTTCTACCGCCTGGACCGTAGCCGTGACCGCAATACCGGCGGGTTTGGCCTGGGCTTGGCGATCAGCCGACGGGCGATCGAGGGGCAGGGTGGCACCTTGACCGTGGCGCAGTCGGCGCTGGGTGGTGCACAGTTCCGGATTCGCTTGCCTGCCGGGTGATAGGCTGCCTGTACCGGCCCTTTCGCGGGTAAACCCGCTCCCACAAGGACCGCACAGATTTCAAACACTGTAGAGAACCTGTGGGAGCGGGTTTACCCGCGAAAGGGCCGGGCCTGCTAACCCTGGTCCTCCACAGGGGCCGCACAGATTTCAAACACTGTGGAGAACTTGTGGGAGCGGGCGAGCCCGCGAAGAGGCCGGGCCTGCTAATCACTTTCTGCCAGCCGGGCAGACCACAGCACAAACCGGTCCTTGCCACTGTGCTTGGCCTCGTACAGCGCCTGGTCGGCGCGCACCAGCGCCGTGGTCAGGCTGTCGCCCTGGTCCACCCGGGCCAGGCCGATGCTGACAGTTACCGGATGCTCGCCAACGTCTTCGCGCACCCGTTGGCACAGCGCCGCCACCCGTTGCTCGGCGCCTTGCTGGTCCAGCCCCTGGAAAAAGATCGCGAATTCCTCACCACCCAGTCGGGCAAACTCGTAACCGGCCATGCTCGCCTTGATATGCAGGGCCACGCGCTTGAGTACTTCATCGCCCACGTCATGGCCAAAACGGTCATTCACCCGCTTGAAGTTGTCGATGTCGATCATCGCCAGGTACTGCTCGGCCGTGGCCAGGCGCAGCTGGTGGCCGGCCTGGGCCATGAACGAGCGGCGATTGGGGATTTCGGTCAGGGCATCGACATAGGCCTGGTCCAGCAGCACCTTGGACAGGTAGAAGTTGTGCAGCTTGGCCTTGCGCATCTGCAGGTAGCTGTAGATGACCAGGCCGCTGAGGAACACCGCGTAGCTGATCAGCATGGCGCCTTCGAGTTCGTCCGGCCCGATACGGGTGTGGTAGAACGGGTTGAGCACCACCCAGGTGATGGCCATGGCGCAGAAGAACGACCAGCGCCGCACCGGCAGCACCGACACGGCATACAGCACGGTGGAGACCCCGAGCACCAGCCACACCGGGCGCAGGGCCACCGGGATGCCTTCGATCACCAGGCGCATGCCCAGGGTGATGGAGGCGATGAACAGCAGGTTGAGCACATCGAAATGATGGCTGCGACGGGTGAACCGCAGCACCACGGTGAGGGCGCCGAGCAGGGTGATGAACAGATAGGACAGCCAGGTGAAACCCTGGCCGCCGAGGAAGCTGACGATCAGGTCGAAGACCAGCCAGATCAGGATGCTGACGCAGAATACCAACAGGCAGAATGGGCGCATGGCCTCGAATTCGTGCTGGCGGAATTCGGCGCGCAGGGCGGCTGGGGCGACCTGTTTGCGAACGTGGGCTTCGATGGTCTTGAACATCGCTGGGCTCCTGAGAGTACTGCTTTACCAGGCCTGGCCCTTTCGCGGGTAAACCCGCTCCCACAGGCCTCCCACAGCACTGGAAATCTGTGCGGTCCCTGTGGGAGCGGGTTTACCCGCGAAGAGGCCGGGCCTGGAGACTCAATTGGTGGGCAGAATACCCCGGGCCCATGGCCGGTAACGCAGGTCGAACACCGCCTCGGCATGGCACCCGGCGCCCAGCTTCGGCTGGGCAGGCTCAGCCCGAAACGCCTGGCCTGGCGCGCTCACCTGGCGGAACGCCTCGCGCACCACGCCCACCCGGCATGGCAAGGCCTGCTCGTAGCCCTGGCGCACCAACGCGGGCAAGCGCCCGGTCCCGGTGCCATCCTGCCACCACACAGTCAAGCCCAACCCGGCCAGTTGATCCAGCCATGCGGCATTGACCCGCGGTGAGAGTTTGCCAGCGCTGAAAGCGCTGATATGCAAAGGCTTGTCCAACTGCCGGTTGAAGGCCTGCAACTGTTTGTAGAGGGCATCCCGGCGCTCGGCCTCGCGAAAATGATGGTCGTCCAGCTCCATGGGCAGGTACCAGCCGTCCACCGGCAACTGCCACGCCTGGCGCAGTTGCTGGTACTGGCTGAGCGAGCGCCCCAGCTGCGCCTTCCAGTAACTGTTCAGGCCTTCACCGTCCAGCTCGTCGATGCGTTGGTAATAGGCCGGGTCCATGTACAGCCCCAGCACCAGTTGCAGGCCTTGGGCACGCGCGCTGCGCAGGCTGTCGGCCAGCCAGCCTTGGGCACCGCCGAAATCGCTGTCGCCATAGGCGCTCCACTGCACGATCAGGGTCTTGCCGCCCTGGGCCACGGTGGCGTGCCACAGTTGCTGCCACTGGGCGGAGGTGACATTGGCGTCGCGGTTGAGGGGTTGGTAGAACAGGCGCTGGTCGGCGCTGGCTGGCAGGCACAGGGCAAGCAGGCAGAGGGCCAGGAACGTACGCATCAGAAGGTCATCTCCGCACCGACCAGCACGCCGTTGGCGCGCTCGTATAGATTGCCGCCCAGCGATTGCTGGTATTCGGCACGCACTTTCAGCGAACCGCGGTAGGCGTTGTAGCGGTCGTCATCGAACCACCATTGCCAGCGCACACCAACCCCGGCCCGGGCGTCCTGGCGCCAGTTGTTGCTCGGGTCCTGGCTGGAAAACTCGACAAAGCCATAGGGCATGATGGTTTGCGGCGAGCTGCCCGGCAGCTTCCAGGCGTGGCCCTGCTGGTAGCGCGACAGCCAGGCGTGGTCGCCGGCACGGGTCCACCAGGCGACGTCGAGGTAGAGGAAGCGCTCGTTCCAGTCGTCTTCATCGACCCGCCAGTCGTTGCGCCAGTCGCCCTGGTCGAGGAACGAGGCGGTGGCACGCAACAGCAGGTCGTTGCTCGATTCGGCGTGGTGACGCAGGTCGCCCCAGTTGCCGCCGACCTTGGCCGGGCTCAGCAGCTGGCCCAGGCTCAGGCCGCGGTAGTGCTCTTCGTCGATCTGACGCTGGTGGTACAGCTCGGCATACAGGTTGAGGTTGGCCTGGCCGAATGGCTTGTAGCGCAGGCCGACACCGGTGCCCATGCTTTGCGCGTAGTCGGTGCGGCTTTGCCCACCGAACAGTACCCGGCCATACACCGACAGGGTGCTGCCGTTGCGGCTGGGCTCTTCGCCCAGGGCGTGGTCCCACATGGCCAGTTGCACGTTCTGCGATTGCGCGCGGCGAGAAGTGCCGCTGCGCTGGCCATTGTCGAGGAACTTGTCGTTGGTCGAGGTGCCGGCCGGAGACCAGGTGCTGGCCAGGGTGATGGTGTCGCGCCGCGACAGGCTTTCGTGGGCGCGGCGCTGGCGGTACTTGCGGGCTTCCAGGCTGCCGTATTCGTCGTCGCCGTCGACCAGGTCCTGCTCCACATCGAGGATGCGGCGCAGTTCGCGGCGCGCCGAAGCACTGTCTTCGGCTTCGTCGTAGCGCAAGGCCAGCGTCTCGCCAAGGCGGTAGTCCTCGGGGAAGTCGTGGGTGGCGCGCTCCAGGTAGGGGATCGACTGGCGGCGCTGGGCCTTGTCCGTCGAGCCGGCCAGGCGCATGCCGTAGTCGGCGCGGTAGCGTGGCTGGTCGGGGGCCAGGCGCACGGCTTCGGCCAGCCAGGCGCTGCTCTGGGCACTGTCGCCAGCCAGTTGCGCGGTGCTGGAGGCAGCGTAGTAGTGGTCGGCCCGCGGGTTGTGTGCCAGGGCCTGGCGCTGGAAGCCCAGCGCGGCCTGGTAATCGCCTTGGCGCTGGGCGATGGCGGCACCCAGGGCCCAGTCGTCGGCGCTATCGTGCGCGGCGGCGTCCCAATAGCGCCGGGCCGCTTGTGCGTCGCCGGCGTTCAGCGCGCCACGGGCGGCGGTGAGGCGGGCGTTGTCGGTCCAGGCGCTGTCCGGCTGGGTGCGCCAGATGGGCAGGGCCGCTTCGGAGTCGCCAGCGGCTTCCAGGGCATAGGCCAGGGGCAAGCGGCTCCCGCTGTCGCCCAGGCGCTCGGCGGCCTGGTAGTAGACCACCGCTTCGCCGGGCTGGTCGGGCATGGCGCAGCGGCCCAGGGCGCGGTACTGGCCGGGCTCGCTCGGGGTGGCCGGTACGGCCTGGCGCACGGCATCGCACTGGCCAGCCTCGGCCAGGCGGCCGAGCAGCTGGGCCCGGGTACTGGCGTCGACCCGAGGGATCAGGCCGAGCATGCGGCGGCTGTCCAGCGGCCCGTCGTTGCGCGCATACAGGTTGCCCAGGCGCTGCAGCAGCGACGGTGCAAGGCGGCCCTGGTGGCGGTCGTAGGCCTGTTCCAGCAGTTGCCGGGCGTGTTCGCCATGGCCCTGTTGCATCAGCAGGAAGGTGGCTTGCTCCAGTGCGGCCATATCGCCGCTCTGCCGATAGCGTTGCTCCCATTCGGCTGCGGTGCGTGGTTGCGGGGGCTGGGGCGGGTCGCCGTACAGGCGTTGCCTGAGCACGGCATAGGCCCTGGGGTCGGTGCTGGCGGTGCAGCCCTTGAACTGTGCGCGCGCCAGCTCCGGGTCGCGGCGCGACAGCCAGTCGACGGTTTCCAGGCAGGGGCGTTGCAGTTCGTTGCTCAGGCGCTGTACCAGCGGCGCGTCGTCGCCTTCGCGGGCCAGCTCCCACAGTTGCTGGCGCTGCTCGGGCTGGTTCAGCTGCGCGGCGGGCAGTGCCTGCAGCCAATGCCGGGCCTGCTGGTTCTGGCCGACGGCGATGGCGCGGTTGGCCATGGCCAGGCGGGCCTGGTTGGCTGCTTCGGGGGAAGGGGCGCTGGGCAGCAGCGCGTTCAGCCCTTTTTCATCCACCTGCTGGATATAGGCATTGGCCAGGCGCTGCCAGTCTTGCGCAGGCAACTGGCCTTGGTCGGCCAACGGCTGCAGCTGTTCGATGGTTTCCTTCCAGTTGCGCAGTTGCTCGGCGAAGTTGGCCCGGGCCAGACGCAGCACTTGGCCGTCCCCCTGAGGCGGCAGATGGTTGAGCCAGTCCAGCGCCTTGGCGGCACCAGCGAATTTGGCCAGGCTCAGGCTATAGGCCTGCCACAGGCGCACCCGGTGGGTGCCGTCGCTGCTGGCCAGCCACTGTTCCACCTGGCTGGCCGGCGGCGGGTCTTGTTCGATCCAGGTCAGGCGCAGTTCAAGCAGGGCGTTGGCGTATTCGGGGCTGTCGCCCAACTGTTCGGCAAGGGCCTCGGCCTCCTTGTAGCGGCGCTGGTGAGCCAGGGCCTCGACCAGCAGCGCACGGGCTTCGTCGTTGTTCGGCACCCGGCCCAGCACGTGGCGGGTCAGGCGTTCGACCTCGGGCCAGTTGTCCTTCTTCGCTTCGCGGTAGCTGCGCTCCATGAACGGGTAGCTGGTGAACCGCTGAAAGTCGGTCATCGGCGCCGAAGCGGCGCAGGGCAGGGCGGCGGAGCACAGCAACAAGCCAGTGAAGGTGAGGGAAAAGCGCGGCTTCATGCCACCTCCCGGGTCAGGTCAAAGGCGGCCTGCTGTTCGCTGGCCTGTTCGATCAGGGCCTGCTGCAGCACCTGCTCGGTGATGATGCCGCGGGCAATCAGGTGCTCGCCGAGGCTCTGGTGTTCCGGGTCGAAGTCGATCAGCGCCTGGTTGAACAAAGTGACCGGGACCATGCCGCGCACCTGTAGCAGGGCGCCGAGCATCACCTGGTGGTGGCTGACCTGTTCCAGCAGCACTTCGTCGTCCTGGTGGCGCTCGAGGATGGCCAGCATGTCGCGGGTTTCCGGCTTCTGCCAGGGGCTTGGGTAGTGGTAGCGCAGGCCCAGGGTCACCCGGCCCTGGGGCGCCAGGCGGGCGCTGACCGGGCGCTTCAGGTGGCGGCTGATTACCCCCAGCGATACCTGGCTGACCGGGCTTTCGCTGGCCAGCACCAGCGTGTCGCCGTCTTCGGCCACCGGCAGTACGCCATAGTGCGTCGCCAGCTTGCGCGGCAGTTTGGCGATCAGCTGCGGGTCGAGCTTGAACGGGTTGAGCGGTGCCCAGGGCAGGTCCATCTGCTCGGCCAGGGTCGCGACCAGCTGTTCGCTGTTCAGCCAGCCGCGCAGCAGCAGCTCGCGGCCCAGGCGCCGGCGTACCGGGCTGGTGATCGCCTGTTGCAGCTGTTCGTCGCTGATCAGGCCCTTGGCCACCAGGCGTTGGCCCAGCGGCGTGCGGGCGGGGGCGGCGATGGCGGGGAATTCGTGAGTGGTCTTGTCCCAGGCCACGCGCCGCGAGTCACCCATTTCCATCACCTGACGCAGGGCGCGCAGGTTGGCGAAGAAGTTGACGAAGTTGCTCCACATCATCCGCGGTGCCGACAGCAGCCCTTCGCCGATGCCATAGAAGCGGGTGACGAACCAGGCGCGCTGGAACAGGCGGTTGAACAGCATCAGCCCGTTCAGCCACAGCAAGGTGGTCAGCAGCCAGCTGTCGCTGAGGATCGACATGAAGCGCCACGACTCCGGCGCAATCACCGTGACCAGCCACATGGCCAGCAACACCAGCAGCAACAGGTTGACCAGAAAACTCAGCAGGTAGGCGAACAGGCCGCGGCGGTCACGCCAGAGGAAGTAGTTGAGCGCGCCCTTGCGGCTCCAGCCAAGGTTGCTGGTGCCCTGGAACACGATGCCGACGATCCACCGCGACTTTTGCCGGATGGCATGCTGCCAGTCGCGCGGGAAGTGCTCGCGCACGCAGATCACCTGGGAGAATTCGCGGCTCATGCCCGGGCGCCATTCCTGCTTCAGGGTCAGCGTCGGGTCGGTGATGGAGTAGCGGGCGAAAATGCACTTCATGCCCTTCTGCTTCAGGCGGAAGCCGATGTCGTAGTCTTCGGTGAGGCTCTGTACGTCGAAGGCGATGCCATCGCCGTCCTCGAGCAGCGCACTGATGGCGCGGCGGCTGAAGCAGGTGCCGACCCCGGCGCTGGGCACCTGGCCGGTCAGGGCCTCGCGCACGATCACGTCCTTGCCGTGGTTTTCGGCGAACTCGTCGACATAGTGGCCGGCGGTGAAGCCTTTCCATTCCGGTGCGTAGGGGTACACCGGGATCTGGATCATGTCCTTGTTCGGCAGCAGGTAGTTGAACAGGCGCAGCTCCATGGGCGAGATCACGTCTTCGGCGTCGTGCAGGATGAAGCCGGCGAACTGGATGCCGGCGTCCTGCTGGAAGCGCAGCAGCGCGTCGATGATGTTGTTCAGGCAGTCGGCCTTGCTGGTGGGGCCGGGGCGAGCGCAGACCACCTTGTGCACGTTGGGATAGTGCAGGCACACCGCGTCGACGTCGGCCTGGGTTTGCGGGTCGTTGGGGTAGGTGCCGACGAAGATCTGGTAGTTCTCGTAGTCGATGGTCGAGGCTGCCAGGCGCGCCATCTCACCGACCACGCCTACTTCGTTCCAGGCCGGGACCATGATGGCCAGGGGCTTTTCCGGTACCTCGAACAGGCGTTTTTCGTCGGCTTTTTCGTACTTGTCGTAGATGCGAAAGCGCCGGATCAGCTTGCGGCCCCAGTAGCAAAGGTCGATGAACAGGTCATCCAGGCCCAGCAGGAACATCAGCGTGGCCAGGACGATCGCGAGTATCTTCAGGCCGAACAGCACATAGGTGAGAAAATCGATGAATGCCAGGCTCATGTGCCGGTCACCGGCAGGAAGGGGTGGGCCATCGTCTATATCCTCGTTCGATTCCCTGGACGAAGTTGTACGACTTGTCGCCGTTTGTACTGGATAGATACAAGCAGCCGAACGCGGGGTTGTCCAAATTTCAGGCTTTTTCTTGTGGGCCACTTCTTGTAGTTTTACAGGTCGTTTACCCAGGGAGCTGAACATGCAAGGCAAGGCACGCAAGATCGTCCAGGCCATTCTTTACGAAGCCATCGCCGTCGCTTGCGTGGCGCCCGCGCTGGAGCTGGCGTTCGGTGCCGGCATGGCGCAGTCGACCGTGCTGTCGGTGCTGATGTCGGGCATCGCGATGAGCTGGAACATGGCCTACAACTGGGTGTTCGAACGCTGGGAAGCGCGCCAGCACCGGCGTGAGCGCACTTTCCTGCGGCGCCTGCTGCATGCGCTGGGCTTCGAGGGCGGGCTGGTGCTGATCCTGCTGCCGCTGGTGGCGTACTGGCTGGATGTCAGCCTGTGGGCAGCGTTGCTGACCAACCTGGCGTTGTTCGTGTTCTTCTTCGCTTACGCGTTTGTCTTCCAGTGGGGCTTCGACAAGGTGTTCGATGTGCCGCTTTCGGCGCAGCAGGCGAAGTGTTGACTTTGTGCCGCACTACCGGCTAAGTTCCTACCCCATGAATACTTTCCAGCACGTCAACGCCATTATTATTACCGCCATTATCAGCTTGGCGGGCTAGCGCGTACGTGCACCGAACCCGCCCTGGAGGCGGGTTTCTTCTCTCTGACTCCTGGGCAACGTGAACACAGCCAAGGAGTCATCGATGACCAGCTTCGTCAGCCCTCGTTCTACCGTCACCCCCCAGCAACTGCTGTCGGAGCAGGTGCGGCGCATTCTTGCCGCCCCGGTGTACGACCTGGCCATCGAAACGCCCTTGCAAGCTGCGCCTGCGTTGTCTGCCAGCCTGGGCAACCAGGTGTTGCTCAAGCGGGAAGACCTGCAGCCTACTTTCTCGTTCAAGATCCGCGGTGCGTACACCCGCCTGTCACGCCTGAGTACCGTGCAGCGCGAGCGCGGCGTGATCACCGCCTCCGCGGGCAACCATGCCCAAGGTGTGGCCCTGGCGGCATCGCACCTGGGCATGAAGGCCACCATCGTCATGCCTACCACCACGCCGTCGCTGAAGGTGGAAGGGGTACGTTCGCGCGGTGGCCATGTAGTGCTGCACGGCGAGAGCTTCCCCCATGCCTTGGCCCATGCGCTGAAACTGGCCGACAGCGAAGGTGCCACCTTCGTGCCACCGTTCGACGACCCGGATGTGATCGCCGGGCAGGGCACTGTGGCCATGGAGATCCTGCGCCAGCGCCCGGGGGCGCTGGACGCCATCTTCGTGCCGGTGGGTGGCGGTGGGCTGATCGCTGGCATTGCCGCCTATGTGAAGTACCTGCGCCCTGAGGTGAAGGTGATCGGCGTCGAGCCGGAGGACTCCAACTGCCTGCAGGCTGCCATGGCCGCTGGTGAGCGGGTGATCCTGCCGCAGGTCGGCACCTTCGCCGATGGTGTGGCGGTGGCGCAGATCGGCGCCCATTGCTTCGAGCTGTGCCGGCACTTCGTTGACGAAGTGGTGACGGTGAGCAGCGACGAGCTGTGCGCGGCGATCAAGGACATCTATGACGATACCCGCTCGATCACCGAACCGTCCGGGGCCCTGGCCGTGGCCGGGATCAAGAAGTACGTGGCGCGCGACGGCGTGCAGGGGCAGACCCTGGTGGCGATCGATTCCGGGGCCAACGTCAATTTCGACCGCCTGCGCCATGTGGCCGAGCGTGCCGAACTGGGCGAGCAGCGCGAGGCGATCATCGCTGTCACCATTCCGGAACAGCCGGGCAGCTTCCGCGCCTTTTGCCAGGCACTGGGCAAGCGACAGATCACCGAGTTCAACTACCGCTATTACCCCGGCAAGGAGGCGCGGCTGTTCGTGGGTGTGCAGACACACCCGCTGCACGACCCGCGCGATCAGTTGCTGGCCAGCCTGCGCGAGCAGGGCTACAGCGTACTGGACCTGACCGACAACGAACTGGCCAAGCTGCATGTGCGCCATACCGTTGGCGGGCATGCCGCGCCCGGCGCTGACGAGCGGGTGCTGCGCTTCGAATTCCCCGAGCGCCCGGGGGCCTTGCTGGGCTTTCTGGAGCGGCTTGGCAAGCGCTGGAACATCAGCCTGTTCCATTACCGCAACCATGGTGCGGCGGAGGCACGGGTATTTGCGGCGCTGGAAGTACCGGGGGATGAATTGGCGGGGTTGCCGTTGGCGCTGGATGAGATGGGGTACCGGTACTGGGATGAGACCGACAACCCGGCGTACAAGCTGTTTCTGGGTTGATACGCAAACCTCATGCAGCCTGTACGGGCTTCTTCGCCGGCAAGCCAGCTCCCACGGGTGTAGCGTTGATCTCGAGGTTGTCGCTGTACCTGTGGGAGCGGCCTTGTGTCGCGAAAGGGCCGCAACGCGGCCCCAGGATTGATGCGCAATAGTTGAAATT
>NZ_NEIR01000047.1:0-532 GCF_002112825.1 Pseudomonas sp. B5(2017) | reverse complement strand
GTGACGGGCATGGATGCCCGTCAAGCGCTGAGGCCCCATGGATGGGGCCTGCAGCGCGTACTCCCGGGAGCAGGCCCGTAGCGAGGGGACCCCGGAGCGCAGCGTAGGGGCCGGATGATAGGAGCCAGCGTTTTTTGGTTACTTTTTGTCGCGTTTGACAAAAAGTGACCCGCCGTAAGGGCGGAAAGGTGATTAAGCGCCACCTTCGAAAATGAATGTTGACCTTGTTGTTGATGCCCACGCTTGAAAGCGAAGAGCGAAGAGCGAAGAGCGGAAAAGTACTGGTATTGATCTCGTGCATAGTCCATTTACGATGGCGACGCTTACTCACCTTTTCGCCCTTACGGCGAGTCACTTTTTGCCAAACGCGGCAAAAAGTAACCAAAAAACGCTGCGCTCCCATCATCCGGCCCCTGCGCTGCGCTCCGGGGTTCCCTCGCGCCGGTCTTGCTCCCGGGAGGACGCGCTGCAGGCCCCATCCATGGGGCCTCAGCGCTTGACGGGCATCCATGCCCGTCACCTCCCTCCGCAA